>JBAVOA010000308.1:0-4961 GCA_049691635.1 Aestuariivirga sp.
GTTCTAGCCGCGCCCATATTTCGTCATGAGGTCCATCAGCTGATCCAGCGGCAGAGCGTGGGAGGTGTTTCCATCCCGGCCCACCATAGTTTGATTGCACACCATCGAATCGATCACCGCTTCTTCGGTTGATTCAACAACTGCATTGAAAATTGAATCAATGGCGTCATTGCGAAGGAAATTTGCCACACGAAGTTTTGTTCCGTCGCTTTCATAAGCTGCTTCATTCGCGGTCGAGAACGCCAGGAATATATCACCGGAACTGTTGTTGCCGACCGTACCCGTGCGCGCCAGCCCCATGGGAACCCGCCGCGCCAGGCGCTTGAGCTGGTGCGGCTGCAGGGGCGCATCAGTTGCTACAATCGCAATGACCGAACCTTGATCCCGCCCCCGCAATTTGGGCGCCTTGATGTGCGGGCCAACCGGAACACCAAGAACCATCATCTGTTCACGCGCCCCGAAGTTGGCCTGAACGAAAACACCGACAGAGTAAGACTTGTTATCAATCCTGATCTCGCGCGACGATGACCCGTTGCCCGCCTTGAAATCATAACAGATCATGCCGGTGCCGCCACCGACGCTGCCCATCTCGATCGTGCCGCCGCGCGCCGAATCAAGGGCAGCTATGGTGTGTTCCGTCGTCACATGAAACCCGTTGATGTCATTGAGGTCACCATCATAGGTCTCCGCAGCGACGGGCAATCCCCAGTCCTGCCCGATGCCGATCCTGTTGGCCACCATCCAGCGGATGGTGGCGTCCCGCGTCACACCGCATGAGTGGGTATTAGTGATGGTGATGGGCGTTTGCAGCTCGCCTGACTCCTCAATCCACACCGTGCCGGTCATTTCACCATTGCCGTTAAGTGAATAGTATCCGGCGGCACAGGGGATATGCGCTTTCGCGCGGCCCCGCGGGAGTATGGCAGTAACACCCGTACGGATAGGCCCCTTGCCGGCAACGAGCGGACCATCGCCGCTGATCAGAGTCGTCGTTCCAACTTCAACGTCCGCCACATCCGTGATGGCGTTAAGCGGTCCAGGCTTTCCAGCAAATGGAAGCCCCCATTCCCGCGCCCGCTTCATACCCGCCATGAACTCTCTGCTCCCAAGCACTTTATGCTTTGCAAATCCGCTGTCCTGCAACACTATGTCGAAAACGGTGCATGAGGTCCATGGAAACAGCAGGTGTCGGCCACTATCGCGAATTCCTGATCATCCTTGCCGCGGCCGGTCTGGTCGTGCCCTTTTTCGTGCGCCTCGGCATCAATTCCATACTGGGTTTTTTGCTGATCGGCTTTCTGCTAAGCCCCGATGTCCTCGGGTCATTCACCGCAACTTTTCCATTTCTGAAAGCCTTCATTATCGCCGATCAGGAGGCCATTTCCTCACTCGGTGAGTTGGGCGTCGTGTTCCTGCTCTTCCTCATCGGCCTCGAGCTGTCCTTCGAACGGCTGGTGACCATGAAGCGTCTCGTGTTCGGACTAGGCAGCCTGCAGGTTATTGGCGCAACAGTGTTCATTTCATTGGCGGCCTATGCCTTCGCTTTCACTCCCGCGCAATCAATCGTCATCGGCACAGCACTTTCCCTGTCGTCCACGGCCATTGTGATTCAACTTTATTCCGATGAAAGACGTATGGGTTCGCAATCCGGCAGAACCAGCTTTGCCATCCTGCTGTTCCAGGATCTGGCCGTGATCCCCATTCTGCTGATGGTCAGCGTGTTGGGCCAGGAAAGTTCAGGGCCTGTTGTTAAAGGCATTGCAATCGCCCTCGCCCAAGCCGCCGCGGCCATTGCACTGATCATTGGTGTAGGCAGGTTTGCGCTGCGCCCCTTGCTGCGGCTGGTCGCCGGGATCAACAGTTCAGATCTGTTCATGGCGGCCGTCCTGCTCATAGCCGTGGGCACCGGTGTACTCGCCAATTATGCGGGAATCTCCATGGCCCTTGGCACATTTATCGCCGGGCTTACGTTGGCTGAAACCGAATACCGCCGGGCCATTGAGGCGGTGATCGAACCCTTCAAGGGCCTGTTGCTTGGCGCCTTCTTCCTGCTCGTGGGCCTTGGCATTGATCTCCAAGGATTTATCGAATCACCGGTTCGCCTTCTTGCCATCGCGGTCATGCTTGTTGCTGGAAAAGCGGCATTGACCTACCTGTTTGCCCGCGCCATGAAAGTCAGTCACGCGGCAGCCTTGGAGAGTTCATTGCTGCTTGGCCCTTGTGGCGAATTTGCCTTTGTCATTTTGAGTTCTGCAGCGGCCCTGAAAATCCTCGACGGAACCATGTTCAGCCAGCTTCTGCTGATTGTCTCAATCACCATGGCAGTCATCCCGTTTCTTTCAATCCTCGGCAAGCATTTCATCAAGAAGTCAAAAAAACTTCCGGGAAATTCACTTGAAACGCTTGAATTGCCGCCCGAAGATCATCAACCGCGCATTATCGTGGCGGGATTCGGCCGTGTGGGCCACCTCATTGGCTCCATGCTGGAGGAGCACAAGATTCCCTATATCGCCATGGATGCCGATGCGGCCCTCGTCACCCGCGAGCGCAAGGCTGGATTTCCGGTTTACTACGGGGATGCGGCCAACCCTGAATTCCTGAAAAAATGCGGGCTGGCCGATGCCAAGGCCATTGCGATTACCATGGACAACCCAACGCGCGTTGACGATGTGGCGCGAACTGCGCGGGCCGAAAGAGCTGATCTCAAGATCATCGCTCGCGCCCGTGATGAGCGCCACGCCGTGCGGCTCTACGCGGCGGGAGTGACCGAGGCCGTTCCGGAGACCATTGAATCAAGCCTGCAACTCGGCGAATCCCTGCTCGTGGAAGCCGGAATTCCCATGGGGCTGGCCATAGCTTCCGTGCACGAACGCCGCGACACATTCCGAAAACTCCTAGGTCGTCCCAACCGCAAGGAAGAATTGAATCTGGAACGCAAGAGGCTGCGGCGCGCGAAAGCTATCCCTTAAACGACGCCAAGTTTCTTTTGCAGGTTGGTGCTCGACGTCGTGTACTGAAACAGCAGCCGTTCGCCCGGATTGATGTAGCGGAAAGCCTGCTGGGCCAGCAACGCGGCCTCATGGAAGCCCGACAGGATGAGTTTCAACTTGCCGGGATAGTGGTTGATGTCGCCGATGGCGAAAATCCCATGAGTGGATGACTCGAATTTCTCCGTGTCAACGGGAATGAGATTTTCTTCAAGGTTAAGGCCCCAGTTGGCCACCGGCCCAAGCTTCATGGTGAGGCCAAAGAACGGCAGCAGCGTATTCGCCCGAATGTCGAAGGCAGCGCCGTCATTGCCCTTTACCTGCACTGACGACAAAACTCCAATGGAACCGCTCAGCCCCGTAACCTGCCCGAGCTTCAACTGCATTTTTCCCGCCGCCACAAGCTCACGCATTTTCTTCACACTGTCGGGAGCGGCGCGGAATTCGTCGCGCCGGTGCAACAGGGTCATGCTCTTGGCAATGGGTGCCAAGTTATTGGTCCAGTCCAGCGCTGAATCACCTCCGCCGACAATCAGAATGTCCTTATCGCGGAAGGTTTCCATCTTCTTGACCGAATAGAACACGGAAGTTCCCTCATAGGCGTCAATGCCCGGAATAGGCGGCTTCTTCGGCTGGAATGAACCCCCGCCGGCGGCAATCACCACGATCTTGCTGCGGAAAGTGATCCCACCATCGGTTTTCAATTCGAAATCATTGTCGCCATGCTTCACCAGCTCAGTCACCATCTGGTTGAAATGGAACTGGGGATGGAAGGGCTTTGCCTGGTCCATCAGCCGCTGGGTCAGTTCGGCACCCGTGACAATCGGCAGAGCCGGAATGTCATAGATCGGTTTTTCCGGATAGAGCTCCGCGCACTGGCCGCCGGGGCGGTCGAGTATATCGACGACATGGCACTTGATATCCAGCAGGCCCAGTTCAAAAATCGCAAACAGGCCGCAAGGCCCAGCCCCAATGATCACTGCATCGGTGGAAATAACATCAGACATCTCGAACTCCGCTAAGGTCAGAATTGTTTTTCGGGAACCCGCACGCGCAAGCCGTTGATCGCGTCGCTGATCTTGATCTGGCAGGACAGTCGGCTGGAGTCCTTCACATCGAAGGCGAAGTCCAGCATGTCCTCTTCCATGGCAGCGCGCTTGCCTACCTTGTCCAGCCAATCGGCTTCCACATAGACGTGGCAGGTGGCGCAGGCACAGGCCCCGCCGCAATCCGCATCAATGCCTGGCACCAGGTTCTTGATCGCGGCTTCCATCACCGTCATGCCAGGAATCCCCTCAACCGTCTGTTCCGTGCCGTTGTGCTGGATGAAGGTAATTTTCGCCATGTCGTGCCTGTGAATCCGTGTTCGTTTTATCGAACGCTACATAGGATATACCGAATTGAAAGGCAAGCGAGCTATGGGTAAAGTTGTCGTGCGATCCCATCGAATTCATCAACGGCGCGAACCAGCCAGGCCAGAAGTTTCTTGCGCTTCTCTGCCTGTTCTGGCTCAGTGAAGGGTTCCAGCTTACGGGCCAGATCCCCGATTTTGCAAGCACCAACAGCAAGGGCCGAGCCTTTTAGCGTGTGCGTCGCAATACGCCACTCGGCACTCGAACTGCCATTCAGGAGACGCGCGAGAATGTCTGGCAGTTGAGCCATGAACAGGCCGATGATCTCGCGCTCAAGCTCTGGGCTGTCCATGGTGTATTGGCTGAGGTGGGACCGGTCAAAAACAACCTTGGAAACCTTCCTAGGTCTTGGCCTTCCTGCCGACACTAACGTCACGTGACCCATCCTGCTTCATTTTGGGCGCTCAAAAATGCCCCAACGCCCTAGACTGTTATAGTGCGTGAGCGTAAACGATCAGTTTTCTGAATCGTTTCAATTTGATGCATAATTTTAACCAAAACTTTAATTAAACTTGTGGCAAACGCCAGGACGGGTTCTACCATGGTTACCGATGCGTTATGG
>JBAVOA010000309.1:0-7864 GCA_049691635.1 Aestuariivirga sp.
CGTCCCAGATATGGCGGAAAAAAGTTTATTCATATACTCACATCAATTTTCTCGTAAGGCAGTGTAATCCTAGAACAGGATAATTTTAACCTTCGTAATGATGGGGTCAGGTGTTCGAGTCACCTAAGCGGCACCATTTTTCCCTAAAGAAATCAGGTATTTTGCGAATTCCGAACTCTTTCGCTCGGATATCGGATCCTGTCGGGGAAACAGGGGGAAGCAAGAGGAAAAAAATCGGCACCCAACCCTCACGACGAATTTCTCCGCGTGGCCTTCTGTCGCGCGCGAGAAATTGCCTGTTCCCGCAACTGCAACGAATTCTTCAAGCCAATTAATTTCCATATGCAACAGGCACTTTCAAGCTTGAATGATCTGCGCGTGACACCTCTGCAAAACCAAATTTCTGTTTGGACTGTTCCAGGCTGATCCGGCATCCCCTGCACCCGATGTTGTTCGGACCATCCCCAATGAAGCAAGCGTCCCATCAGGATGGGTTCGATTTTGGCGCATAAATTCAGCAACATCCCTAGTTGGCTTTTGCTGGGTGCTGACTATTTTTTAAGCAGTGGCTCAGCAGACGGATTGTAGCCAGTTCGCAAATAAATCCGCGTCGGGATGTGCTGCGCCAGAAACCGGGAAGAGGACATGAAACGCCTCTTCGACGGGAAGCCGCAAATCAAAGGGCGCGACGAGTGTGCCGCGCTTCAGATCCTGCTCCACCAAAGAAGATCTCCCAAGTGCAATCCCGTAGCCTAGTTTTGCGAGCTGAAACGCCATCAATGACGTATCGGCCTGCACGCCTTGGCCGGCGTCCAGATGTTTGGCTCCTGCAGCCCGTAGCCACGCGCCCCAGCCCTCCTGATAACCAATAACATGCAGGAGTGCATGTTGGTTGAGATCATCCACGGTGCGTAACTTACAGGCAACCAGGGGCGCACAAACAGGCGTTATAGTTTCAAAGGTCAACCGCTTCGATTTATGGCCTTTCCATTCGCCGCGGCCATACTGAATATCGAGGTCGAAGCGTTGCTCGTCGAACGTTTCATTCCATACACTGGAGGTCAGACGCAGTGGACGTGTCGGGTGCTTGGCAAAATAGCCCGACAATCGCGGCGCAAGCCAATTGACCGCAAATGATACACCGGCACGCACCGTTAGAACCTCCGAGCGCTGCCGCCCAAATACCTCGCGAGTACCCGCCGTCAGACGTTCAAAGGCGTCGTTCACCTTGGGCAAATAGGCTTCGGCGGTTTTGGTGAGTTCGAGATGACGCGCATGGCGAACGAACAACTGTCGGCTCAGGTGCTGCTCCAAAAGCTTGACCTGTTTTGATACGGCCGCCTGCGTCAGGTTCAACTCGGCAGCGGCCTGGGTAAAACTCAAGTGGCGGGCTGATGCCTCAAAAGCCCGCAACCAGTTCAAGGGAGGAAGTCTACGCTCATGCATGGCAAGGCCAATCTATCCATAACCAAAACAGGGTCTCAGCCGCTGTTTAGTTCGTTTGACCGAAGGCAGCCAGAGGTTTCTCTTGGGCAAAAAGCAGTGGTTCCAGCTGCTTCGCACGGGAGTAGCTATGTTTTCGGTTTTTCCAACCGCACGTTTGCGGCCTTCGCCCTTCTATGAATCAGCCGTTGCTGAAGGCATGGTAGCAGCCAGCATCTACAACCGCATGATCATGCCCACGAGCTATGGCCACCCGGAGGAGGAATACTGGCGCCTCATCAACGATGTTTCACAGTGGGATGTGGGTGTTGAGCGGCAAGTGCAGCTCAAAGGAAAGGATGCCGGAAAGCTTGCGCAGATCCTGTCCACACGCGACCTTTCAAAATGCCACGAAGGCCAGGGCAAATATGTGGCGATCTGCAATCATCGCGGCACAATCATCAATGATCCGATCCTGTTGAAGCATGCTGATGATCTCTACTGGTTGTCGATTGCTGACAGTGACATCTGGTTCTGGGCCAGCGCCATAGCTGCTGAACGTGGCCTCGATGTTGAGGTTAGCGAACCTGACGTGTCTCCCATGGCCTTGCAGGGGCCGAAGGCTGAAGATGTCATTGCCTCGGTGATGGGCGATTGGGTGCGCAGCCTCAAGTATTTCTGGTTCCGCAACGCCGAGATCGATGGCATTCCCGTTGCCGTTCAACGTTCGGGCTGGTCCAAGCAGGGCGGTTTTGAAATCTATCTGAAAGATGGCACGCAGGGCACAAAGCTCTGGAACATTTTCAAGGAAGCCGGGAAGCCCTGGGGAATTGGACCGGGCGCTCCGGCAACGGCCGAGCGCACGGAAAGCGGGCTGGTGTCGGTGGGTGGCGACACGGACGAGAACACCAACCCCTTTGAAGTGCGGCTGGAGAAATATGTTGATCTCGACGTGCCGGATGACGTGGTAGGCATTGGTGCCTTGCGGAAAATCAAGCAGGAGGGTGTGAAGCGCCATCAACTCGGGCTGGTTCTTGACGGCGAAAAACCGGCACCCCTTGGCTTCCGCCGTGATGACATTGTTCATGGTGGCAGGCGTGTGGGCATGATGACCAACTGCGTCTGGTCGCCACGCATGAAAGCCAACATTGGCTACGCCCTGATATCAGTTGACATGGAACCCGGCATGACTGTTCATGTCCACCGCACTTCCGGTGTGACAAACGCACGCCTCGTCACTTTGCCCTTCCTGTGAACCGCATCATGGAAAGCCCTTACCTGAAACCACGGACGGCGAATTTCGTTCCACTGACACCGCTGTCCTTTCTGAACCGCACAGCAGACACCCATCCCGATCGTTTGGCAGTGATCGACGGCGAACGCCGCTTCACTTGGCACGATGTGCGCCAGCGCTGTGTGGGGCTCGCTGCCGGGCTGCAAACATTGGGCATCAAGCCCGGTGACGTTGTTTCTGTACTTGCGCCGAATACAGCCGAGATGTTCGAAGCCCATTTTGGTGTGGCCATGGTCGGTGCCGTGTTGAACACGATCAATTTCAGGCTTGATGCAGACAGTATCGCCTACATCCTTGAGCACGCTGAAACCAAAGTTTTGATGATAGACCGCCAATGCGCCGCGATTGCCTTGGCCGGATTGGCGAAGCCGAACGTGCCACATCCTCTGTTGATTGATTGCGGGGGGCCGGGGCCTGCCATTGACGGTGCCTTGTCTCATGCGGATGTCATTGCGCGTGGCGAAGCTGCGTTTGTGCCGCGCATGCCTGGGGATGAATGGGAGACACTCTGTCTCAACTACACATCAGGAACCAGTGGCAGGCCCAAAGGGGTGCTCTATCATCATCGCGGCGCCTATCTGATGGCGCTTGGCACTATTGCCGGATGGGAGCTTTCGGGCCACCCGACCTACCTCTACACGGTGCCGATGTTCCACTGCAACGGCTGGGGACACGCCTGGACCATGACGGCACTGGCGGCAACCATCGTCTGTTGCCGGCAGGTGTCTGCCGCTGCCATCTATGGTGCAATTGCCGATCACGGCGTCACGCATTTTGGCGGCGCCCCCATTGTCCTGGGCATGCTGGTGGAGGCTGCAGCGCAACAGAAGCCGACACTCCCCCATGTTGTGAAGGCCATGACAGCCGGTGCACCGCCGCCTGCCGCCATTCTGCAAAAAGTTGAAGCGCTTGGCTTCAATGTCATGCAGGTTTACGGCCTCACGGAAACCTACGGCCACGTCGTTCAATCGATTTGGCATGACCATTGGGACGGACTGGACTTTGGCCAGCGTGCAACCATCAAGGCGCGGCAAGGCGTGCGGTTTCCTATGTTCGAAAAAGCTGAAATTCAAGACCCGCAGACGGGCCGGCGCCTGCCGCAGGACGGCACCACCATGGGCGAAATCGTGTTGCGCGGGAACACTATCATGAAGGGCTACCACAAGGACGAAGCGGCGACCGAAGCCGCATTTGCAAGCGGTATGTTCCGCACAGGCGATATCGCCGTGCAACATCCGGATGGCTTTCTTGAGATACGCGACCGCATCAAGGACATCATCATTTCTGGCGGCGAGAACATCTCCTCAATCGAGATCGAAAGTGTTCTTTACCGCCATCCGGCTGTCAGAGCCGTAGCAGTGGTGGCTAAACCGGATGACAAATGGGGCGAGACGCCTTGTGCCTTCATTGAGTTGAATCCCGGCATGAATACCACCCCGGAAGAACTTCTCTCGTTTTGCAAGCAACATCTCGCCGGTTTCAAAGTACCAAAGAGCTATCTCTTTGAGGAACTCCCCAAAACATCAACTGGCAAAATCGAAAAATACAAGTTGCGCCAACGCGTACGCGACAGTGGAGGGACAACATGAGTTTTCAATTCATCAGAGTTGAACAAGATGCCCAGGTGACTGTGGTCACCCTGGCCCGCGAGGACAGGCGCAACGCCATTGGCGATCCCATGCTGTCCGAGATTGAGCAGGTTTTCCGTTCGCCGCCGCAGGGAACAGCCTGTTTTGTTCTTGCCGCACAGGGCGAGCACTTTTGTGCCGGCCTTGATTTACGTGAACACTACGACAAGGACCGCACGCCAACCGAATTCATGAAGATGTGCCAGAACTGGCACCGCACCTTTGATCTCATTCAATTCAGTGGCATTCCGGTTGTGGCCGCATTGCAAGGTGCCGTTGTCGGTGGCGGGCTTGAGCTTGCCGCAGCAACGCATGTGCGGATAGCCGAACCTTCAACTTTCTTTGCATTGCCTGAAGGTCAGCGCGGCATTTTCACCGGCGGTGGCGCAACCGTGCGCGTGGGACGCATAATTACGCCTGGCCGCATGGTGGACATGATGTTGTCGGCGCGGACTTATGACGCTCAACGGGGCCTTGATGTTGGCCTTGCCCACGAAATCGTGGCTGACGGTGAAGGGCTTGCCCGCGCCAAGAAGCTGGCACGCCAGATTGCGACACATCCACCCATGACAAATTTTGCAATTGTCACCGGCATCGCACGCATCAATGACATGTCGAGCACGGATGGTTTGTTTGCAGAGGCCCTGCTGGCCGCAGCCGTGCAAGGCAACCCCGACCTGCGGCAGCGGCTCGGCGATTTCTTGAACAAGAAAACCAAACGGCTCGAACCCGGGACATGACCTTTCAAGCGCCAGTAGCTGCCATTTTGCAAGCGATGCAAATCGCTGGACGGTTGCAAAGTGACCTCTATCGTAATTTTTCCATGGCAGATGCACAAGCCATTTTGGATGAAGCCAGCAAATTTGCCGCAGAACAAATTGCTCCTCTGAATCGCGTCGGTGATACGGTTGGTGCGCAATTCTCCAAGGGCGTGGTCACAACGCCGCCGGGCTGGCGCAGTGTTTATCGGGACTGGTGTGCCGCGGGCTGGAACAGCTTGACAGGTCTATCCGAATTTGGTGGACAACAGCTGCCCATGGTGATGGCCTTGGCCTGCACGGAGCTGTGGAATTCGGCCTGCATGTCTTTTGCGCTCTGCCCTTTGCTTACAGCTGGTGCCATTGAGGCCATCACGGCTCACGCGGCGCCTGCGCTCAAGGCGCATTATCTGCCGAACCTCATTTCAGGCATCTGGACAGGGACCATGAACCTGACGGAGCCGCAATCCGGTTCTGATCTTTCCGGCCTGCGCTGCAAGGCCGAACGGGCCACCGATGGTACACACAGGCTCACAGGCTCAAAAATCTACATCACCTATGGTGAGCATGATTGCGCGGAGAACATCATTCATCTGGTGTTGGCACGCCTCTCGGATGCGCCTTCAGGCACACGTGGCATCTCACTTTTTCTTGTGCCAAAGATCCTGCCTGACGGCAGCCGCAATGAGGTGCGCTGCCATTCCATAGAGCACAAACTGGGCATCCACGGCTCTCCTACCTGCACAATGTTTTATGGTGACAATGGTGGAGCCACCGCTTGGTTGATCGGCGAAGAAAACCGCGGACTGAACTGCATGTTCACCATGATGAACAATGCGAGGCTTCTGGTCGGCGTGCAGGGTGTGGCCATGGCCGAACGGGCAACCCAGGCCGCAGTGATCTATGCACGGCAACGCCTGCAGGGCCGCGCCCCGGGCATTTCGCAGGGTCAAAGCGCCATCATCGACCACCCGGATGTCAAGCGCATGTTGCGCGATATGCGATCCAAAACAGCAGCAGCGCGTATGCTGTGCATGGCCACAGCTTCAGCCATGGATGAAGAACAATCGACCGATGATCAAGCCAAGCGGAAACTTGCATCAGTGCGTGCCGCCCTGCTCACACCATTGGCAAAATCCTTCTCGACCGACATTGCCGTGGAGGTCGCGTCAACGGATATTCAAGTTCATGGCGGCATGGGATTTGTTGAAGAAACAGGAGCCGCCCAGTATCTGCGCGATGCCCGCATTCTTCCCATTTATGAGGGAAGCAACGGCATTCAGGCCATTGATTTGATCACGCGCAAAATTCAACTGGATCAGGGCGAAGCGCTGGAGCTAGTGCTGCAGGATTGTGAACGAAGTATAGCCAGGGCGGAGGTTGAGGGGATTGCGTCAAGCACAGCTGCCGTGCTTGCCAACTTCATTGCCAAACTGCGCAATTGCTCAAACGAGTTTGGAAACGACCAATCCGCCCTGCCTCTGGTTGTCGCCCAACCGTTTCTTCGCGCGTTGGCAGGAACCGTCGCAGCCTGCTATTTGCTGGATGCGGCATGCGCTGTGCACGGAACATCGCAGAAAGAAACGGCTCTGGCGGATGTTCGTTTCTTTGTCGCCTCTGAAGTGTCCGCAAGCCTTGCCCAGTGCGAAGCGATGGTTGCCGTGGCACCGGCGGTCATGGATGCGGCGTTTTAGCCCGGCGTCAGCGCATTTCGACTGCCGAGATTGAGTAACGGCAACCTCACTTCGGTAAATTTAAACCATCAATGATGCGCGGGGCGATGGAAACGAAGAAGCTGCAGAGTTCCTGTGACACGCCGTTTAACAAATTCGATAATGCCAATAGGCAAAAATATTCTATGCGGGCCAGACTTCCGCCATCATCAAGAATTGTGATTTCTGGCGCGTCCTGAAGGAGCTTCAAAGCGGGGGAGGAATGCCATCCCCGTACCGATTTTGGCCCAGTGCTGCAGAACAGCATAGCTCATCGCTTGACCAGGATAGGTCAGAATGGAATGGTTTCATCTTTCAAAGAGCGACCGTATTCATCTGCTTGGGCCACAGCTGTCAGGAACCATTAGAAGTATTTCTGCAGCAATGTCCTTCAAGCGAATCTGTTGCCGAAAAAGCTGGGAGTTCATCGCATTCTGGCTGGGTACAAAAATCAATTTTTCCCTGCACAAAAAGGCACTTCTGAGTTTCCGTGTCAGCATCGTTGAGCGCGGCTGGGCCAAAGAAAAATTCCAGTTGGCGAGCATCGAGCAGCCTCTTCATCTCGAAAAGGTTCATCTCCCTCAATAGGACGTTTGAGAGGGACCTTCGACTGAAAGCGGCAACCAGCGCTTCGGACAGGCTGCCATTGATAAGCGGAGAGATGCGGATGCGTATGACTTGTTGATCCGGATTGGCCAGTTCGCTGGCCTTGCCGGTCAAAGCGGCCTTGGCGTTCAAGACATCTTGCAGGTTCGGCAAAATGGCTTCGCCAAATGCGGTCATTGAAACGCTGCGCGTCGACCGCAGGAACAAGATGGACGAGAGGCCTATGCTATCGCATGCCTGACCTGCCACGCCAAAAATCACCGTGCCGCACGAAAGTCCTCGACAATCCATCCAATTGGGAACAAACCCCGCCCCAACATCAACCTGATCCTCGGCCACGGCAGTTGGATTTGCTCAGGTGATGGTGAAGCAGGAGCAGACTCCATGGCCAAGAAAAAGCCGCGCGTTGACGACAGTTTCGTTCTCTTCGATGTCATCTATGAG
>JBAVOA010000310.1:0-4841 GCA_049691635.1 Aestuariivirga sp.
CGCTCAAGGCGCCAGTCCACATCCAGTAGCCCGCAATTGCCGCGGCAATCACGATGCCGGCAGCGATCACCGCTTCGGCCGCCGTAAATGCTTTTTCACCGCGGGCGTTTCGCGCCCACCAGTAAACGAGAATGCCCGGCACATAAAGCAGCGCGCACATCAGGAGATAATTAGGCCCCGCCGCATAGATAAGCCAGGCGCCATAGGCCGTGGCGACAAGCCCGATGAACATATCCTGGCCGCGTCCTTCACCGGCACCATAGCTTTCGCCAGTCAATGCAAGCTTGAAGGCATAGGCTCCCGAGAAAACATAGGGTACGAGAATAGCCGTCGAGGCGATGTAAAAGAGCGCCAGATAGGTCGAATTTGCGTAGAATGTGACGATGAGGAATATCTGGACGAGAACATTGGTAATCCAAAGGGAACCGGAGGGTGAGCCTTTCCCGTTCTCCACCGCAAACACGTCCGGCATCATGCCTTCGCGCGCTGCCCGGTAGGGAATCTCCGCCGCAAAAAGCGTCCAGCTCAGAAAAGCTCCTGAAACCGAGATGACAAGTCCGATGCGAACCAGCACCGACCCCCAGGGTCCAACCGCCTTCTCAAGCACGTTGGCCATGGAGGCCGAGCTTGGCAGGCCAGCCAGTTCCGGCTGGGACATCACGCCGAAGGAAAGCAGCGATATGAGAAGATACACGGTAAGTGCGGTGGCAAAACCCAGAATCGTGGCCGTACCTATGTCGGCACGATTTTTTGCCCGTGCGGATACAACACTGGCACCTTCAATGCCGATGAACACCCACAGGGTCACAAGCATCGTGCTCTTGACCTGCGCCATGACGTCGCCGAGTGCCGGCACGCCGGCACCCCAGAAATCGAGATTGAACGTGGGGAGGTTGAAAGCCACCAGCACGGCCACGATAAAAATGAAGATCGGTGCAAGTTTGGCAATCGTTGTGACCACGTTCACCAGGGCGGCTTGCCTGATGCCCATGAGGATGAGGGCATGGACGACCCAAAGACAGATGGAAGCCCCGGCGATGGCCTGCCAGGTATTGCCTTCAGCGCCGAAGGCCGGAACAAAATAGCTGAGAGCTCCGAAGATCAGGACCGCATAGGACACATTCCCGATCCAGGCGCTGAGCCAATAGCCCCACGCGCTGTTGAAGCCGATAAAATCGCCAAATCCGGCGCGGGCATAGGCATAGGGCCCGGCATCAAGCGCCGGTTTTCGCATGGAAAGCCTCTGGTAGACAAAGGCCAACGCCAGCATGCCGATGCCGGAAATGAGCCACCCGAGGATCACAGCACCTGGAGAAGCCCCTTTTGCCATGTTCTGCGGCAGGCTGAAAACTCCACCGCCAATCATCGAACCGACCACGAGGGCCACAAGTGGAACCAAACCGAGCTGAGCCGACTGCTTCTCAAGTCGCCCGACATTCGGAATAGCGATTGCTTCTGTCATTTTCGTTTTCTCCAAGGGCCTTATTCCACTTATTGTGGAATATCGGCCAAGAACTGCCCAATTGCATTGATCAGCATCAACGAGCTGAGGGGCCGCAGACGGCGGTGATCGCCGACTTGTTTTTCATTTGCCTGCCCTCAGGCATGGCCGCTCGTGCAGCAGGATTGTTACAAATCGAGTTGATATTGATTAAGTTCCAATTGCGGTTGGCTCAACCAGCGCAACTTTGACGGGTTGCCATGTGATCGCCACTGCACCATGGCCAAGCTATTTCATTTCATGAGTCAACGCCCTAAAGTGGCATGAAAGAGGATCGATCATGGCTTGGAACGAAACCAGCGGCACCGCCTGGACTTATTTTGAGGATGCCTGGCACAAGGGCAATCCGGCCATCATGGGGGCCATGGATCACGCTCCCTGGCTGGGCTCCTGTGTGTTCGATGGCGGGCGCGCCTTTGAAGGCGTGGCGCCTGATCTTGATCTCCACTGCCGGCGCCTGGTGCGTTCGGCTGAAAGCTTTGGCCTCAGAATCCTGAAAAATGCTACGGAAATCGAAGCCATCATCCGTGAAGGCATCGCCAAATTTCCGAGAACCGCCGAGCTTTATCTGCGCCCCATGTATTGGGCGGCATCGGGCTTTGTCGATGTCGACCCCGAGTCCACCAGATTTTCCGTCTCGGTCTATGACTCGCCCCTGCCCAGATCAAAGTCATTTTCCGTCACATTGTCACCCTTCCGCCGGCCGTCCAACGAGTATGCGCCGACTGATGCCAAGGCCGCCTGCCACTATCCCAACTCGGCCCGCGCCATGCGGGACGCGAAGGCCAGGGGTTTTGACAATGCCGTGATGCTTGATCCCCTGGGCCATGTGGCCGAACTCACCACCGCAAACATCTGGTGTGCGAAAAATGGCGAAGCCTTCACCCCGGTGCCCAACGGCTGCTTCCTGAATGGCATTACCCGCCAGCGCATCATTTCACTGCTCGGTGGCGCCGGCGTCAAAGTGCACGAGTGCAGCATGGACTGGAAAGATTTTCTCGACGCCGATGAAGTCTTCTCAACCGGAAATTACAGCAAGGTCGCTGCCATCACCACCATCGAACAGCGCACCCTGCAACCCGGCCCCATCGCCGCCAAAGCCCGTGAGCTCTACTGGGCCTATGCCCATGGCAAGTAATTCACGGCTTTAGAATAAAGGGCTTTCCCTCGAACGCATTCTCCCCGCGGCCGATCTTTTCAATCGCCCTGGACATGCGGCCGTTGCGGCCGAGGAGAGCGTCCGTGTAGGAAATGATCAGGCGGTTGGGCGTGGCCGATGGCGATGCCGCCCGCAGTTCAAGGGCAAGCTCCTCTTCATCCGCCTTTGGCCGCAACATGCAAAGTGCGGTGTAGGCCGAAGCGGTCGAACGGCTGATGCCGGCCCAGCAATGGATCAGCATCGGGTTGGCGCGGTCCCAGTCCTCGATGAATTCGATAAGCTTTTCTGCATCCGTGGCCCGGGGCGCCGAAAAGCCGTCCATCATTTCCACCACGTCATGGAAGGTCAGCTTCAGGTGCTGCTCCGCCGCGATGTTGTTGAAAGTGCGGTGCGGCGTGTCAGGCCCCAGGAGGCTGACGACGCGCCCTACGCTATGGGTATCCACCAGGTCCTGAACCGCATTGAGCCCGCAGACAATGATCATGATGTCACCAGCAGTTTGAACTTCTTCAAGTATAACGCCGCCGCTTCATTGGGCGCCAGTGGCTTCAGCTGAAGAAACTTCCGTGATCCTTCTCCGCTTAAACCTTTGGGGCGGCCAAAGAATTTCTCCGCTTCAGGCACGGAAAATCCTGCCAGCTGTGTGGCTTCCAGATAGGCCGCCATCTTGTCGGCCTGCTTGATTTCGGTCTCGCATGGGGCAGGGGTCTTCGGCGGCAGGCTGAAACGCATGTGGATGGCCCCCAGCAAGCGGTTTTCAAAGGACTTGTAATCAAGCCCCAGCGCCGCCTTGAACGGCGAGATCATGTCGCCCACCACATATTCCGGCGCGTCATGCAGCAAAGCCATCAGCCGCGAAGCCTTGTCGAGCTGCCGGTTCACATGGAAAGCGATGGCCTCAACCAGCACGCAATGCTGCGCCACCGAGAAGGCATGATCGCCAAAGGTCTGGCCGTTCCATCGCGCCACCCGCGCCAGGCCATGGGCAATGTCCTCAATCTCGATATCCAGGGGCGAAGGATCGAGCAGGTCTAGCCTTCGCCCCGAGAGCATCCGTTGCCAGGCGCGGAGCTCACTTGCCATGTCAGCGCGCCAGCTTCTTCACCGCCGCGTGGCGGTGGCAGTCAATCATGTGGTCATTGACCAGTCCGCAGGCCTGCATGAAGGCATAAACAATGGTAGGGCCGACAAAACGGAAGCCGCGTTTCTTCATGTCCTTTGAAATCTTCTCGGCCAGCGGAGTTGAAACCGGAACCTGCTTCATGCTGCCCAGCGTATTTTGCAGGGGCCTGCCGTCCATGAAGTTCCACAGATAGGCGGAAAAATCTGGAATGGCCAGATAGGTCTGGGCATTGCTGACGCTGGCTTCGATCTTCAATCGGTTGCGCACGATGCCCGCATCATTCATCAGGCGCTCCAGCTTTGCCGGCTTGTAGCGCGCCATCTTGTCCGGATCAAAACCGTCAAAGGCTTTGCGGAAAGCCTCGCGCTTGCGCAGGATGGTGATCCACGACAGGCCCGCCTGGAACCCGTCGAGCTGCAATTTCTCAAACAGCGCCCGTGAATCATATTCCGGAACACCCCATTCCGTGTCGTGATAGGTCACGTAAACCGGATCCGTGCCGCACCACGTGCAGCGGCAAATTCCGTCTTCATGCAAAACTGCAGGCACTAGGCATGACCTTTTGATGTGACGTCATATTTTATCCACGCCGGTTTTTGCACCGCGGTGCTGACACCGCCTGTCAGCAATGGCACTTCCGCCTCGCTCAAACGGTCCAGGCGGATCAGGGCAAGCGCCATGTTTCCGGCCGATGACAGAACTGAACCAATGGTCTTCTCGCCGCTCTTGATCGCCGCATCCCGTGGCGGCGCTGTGCCATCGAACGCGACGGGAAGAATCCGGCTCCGCGCCGTGGCCCGGTGTTCCATGCGCGAGACAACTTCCTGGCCGATGTAACAGCCCTTGCTAAAACTCACCGCGCCAAATTGATCGAAGTTTGCTTCATGGGGGAAAAGCTCTCCGGAGCCAATGTCACCATCACTGTCGGCAAGCCCCAAGGCAATGCGCGCCTCATGATAACTTGAACCTTCTGTCAGCTTGCCCTTTTCAGCGATGATGCGCCACCCGATAAGCGGTATGCGTGGGTCGACATAAGCCAAGTGTCCCGCAGGCCGGCC
>JBAVOA010000311.1:0-2542 GCA_049691635.1 Aestuariivirga sp.
GGGCGAACGGTTGTTAAGCCTAATTCACAATGGTTATGCGTGTGGAGCCCCGTCCATATTTCCGAACAAGGTTGTAGAGCCGCGCCGCATTGTTTGGGTGAAGCCTGACGCAACCATGTGATGCAGGACGGCCCAGGGACCTCACGTGATAGCTTCCGTGTATGGCATAGCCGCCTTTGAAAAACACCGAGTTCGGCATGGGCGCATTATCGTATTTTTTTGAATAGTGGACCCGTGCCGTCCGCTGCACGCGGTACACGCCGCGCGGCGTATAATAACCGGATCGTGCTGTCGAAACCTTCCAGCGGCCATAATACCAACCGTTCACGTTGACTGACATGGTTTGTGATGAAATGTCGACCACGACATTCACCGCTGGCGCGTAACCTGCGCTGCTTCTGGCCTCGCCGGGCGATGTAACGAGCAGGACCGCCCCAACGACAATACCAATCAAAGAAAGATACCGCTTCAACACCGCTTTGGCCCCGCTTTTATGCCCCAAGCTATTGAAACACGAATTTGCTTCCGGGCACAAGATGGCGGCGTTCACATGGAAGTGAATTAGTCGAACAGAAATTCGCGACCCACTTTTACACGGCGCACGCCATTGTAGGCGATGATGTCGGCAGTGGCATAGGTTTCGGTGAGCGTGGCAGGCAGGAAGCTGCCAGTGCCCACCAGATTAAGCGGCGCGCGGGCCGCACCCATGACCTGGCATTTCTGTGGGTCAAATCCCGACGAGGCGACGATTTGCGCTTGGGCAAAGCCCGCATTGTCGAGGGCGCGCCGCACGTGGATAATGGAGGCCACAGAGACGCCCTTGCCGAACAGGATACGGCGCACCTTATCCACCAAGATGTTGTTGGGATCGAGTTGAAAGGCCCTGCCTCCGAGAACCTGCTCGACAATATTGTATTCGCCTGAAACGCCAAGCCAGTGCCCCACCGTTTCAACCGACTTCTCATAATCAAGCCCTTCAGCGAAGCGGCCGCCATGGGTATCGAGCCGCACCCCAAAGGTCTTGCCCTGGTCCTGCAATTTCGCGGCTTCATAAAACCACCGGGCGCAGCGCAGGGAATCGGTGATTTCTTCACCCGTGTAGTCAACCAGAGCAATCAGCGTCTTGGCTTCCGGAATGGTCTGCGCGAAAAGCTTCATGGCGGCGAGCACATCGCCGTCCGTATAGCCCACCAGCGCATGGGGCATGGTGCCCATGCCCAAAGCCGCTCCAAACAGTGGCGCTGTCAGGTCCTGGGACGACCCCACAAAACCTTTCACATTGCTGTCGGCGTGCTTTGCCGCAACGCTGCCGACAGCCGCCCCATAGGCCGCCAGGATATTCATTTCGGCACCGCTGCCATGACGCGCATGCATGTCCATGAACGCCGCATAGGGAATGGCCCGGCACATTTCATAGGCGTTGTTGGCCGACACACAGGGAAAGCCTGTTTTCTGCAGGACGAGCGTTTCAACTTCCGAAAGCTTGGCCATCGACCCGGAGATCTCCAGCATCTTGCTTTCGGAGGGAACGATCTCGCCTTCTTCGTAGAACCGCTTCACCCGCGCCGAAGGCACCAGGCGCTGCACCATGCGGATGGTGGGTTCAAGGGCTGCCACCACGCGCCGGCGCATGAACACGGCAAACGTCACATCCGTATCGCCGTGGTCGGCAACGATGCGCGCCGTATTGGTAAAATACTTGTCCGTCTGGCTGCCCACCGGCCCGGCCGCAAGTGCTATATCCACAAGCTTGTCGAGAATTATTTCATAGCCGGGAATAAGGGCAGCGCGCTTGTCCATCATTCTTTCATTGTCACAAGAAAGTGCGCGGACGTCAAACGCCCTTTACCGCCTTCATCAGCTCGGAAGCCCCCGCCTGTAGCAGGTCCACGTCAACGGCAGCTGCCATGAATGTATAACCCAGCGCCGCATAGGTTTTGATAACATCGGCAGAACCCGCAAAGGCCCCGGCAACCAGGTTGTTTTTCTGGGCCGCCGCAGCAATCCGCTTCATCGCCTCAAGCGTGTGCTTGGCCGTCTTGTCGATGCCCGCACCCTTTGAAAGGGCGATGGAAAGGTCGCTCGGTCCCACAAAAAGCCCGTCGAGGCCGGGCACTGCGGCAATCTCCTCCACGGCATCAAGGGCGGCCTGCGTTTCAATCATCGCAAACACCTGGGTCATGACATTGGCCTGCTTGAGATAGTCTGCCGCTGACATGCCGTAAGTCTGGAGCGCCGTATAACCACCCCAACTGCGCCCTCCCAGCGGTGGATACTTCGCTGCCCTGACCACAGCCTCGGCCTGTTCCTTGCTGTTCACCATGGGAACAATGACCGCTGCTGCGCCGGCATCCAGTGTTTGCCCGATCAGACCAGGTTCATTCCACAACACGCGTACTATGGCTGGCCTTCCGGCATTGCTGATGGCCGCAATCATGTCTGCAGCATCGGAAAACCCGATCATGCCATGCTGCAGGTCAAGACAGACGCCTTCAATCGGCAGCCTTGCCAGTTGCCCCGCCAGATGCGGGCTGGGCATCGT
>JBAVOA010000312.1:0-11025 GCA_049691635.1 Aestuariivirga sp.
CCCCCAATACTCGGTAACGTTCAACCCCGGGGGCTAGAATTCTGACGCCGGGGCGATAGATCAGGCTGGGCTGCGGCGCAGTTGAAAGCATGGGATAAAGGACTTCACCATCGGTCAAGGATTTGAACTGTCAATATCGCATAGTTCCGCTTGACCGTCGATATAATAGCATTCACTAATGTTTCCTGGGGTTAGGGGTAGCCATCGCAGAATGAGTCGCCTCTGGTCTGAGTTTGGGGACAACGGAGGGAATAATCATGTCAACTGAAAAGGGCTCGGGCGAACTCGTCCGCGCATTGGACTGGAAGGGCGCCTTCTGGGTCGCGGCTGGTGTGCCGCCCCTCGTGCTCTTCTCGATCGGCGGCATCGCCGGAACCACTGGAAAACTCGCATTTCTGGTCTGGATCATCTCCATGACCATGGGTTTCCTGCAATCCTTCACCTACGCCGAAATCGCCGGCATGTTCGGCAACAAGTCGGGTGGCGCTTCCGTCTATGGCGCAACAGCCTGGCTGCGCTATTCAAAATTTATCGCGCCCCTGTCGGTCTGGTGCAACTGGTTCGCCTGGAGCCCCGTGCTGTCATTGGGCTGTGCCATTGCGGCGGGCTATATCCTCAACGCCCTGTTTCCCATTCCGCTTTTCATCGATACCTCGCCGGAAGTGCTGGCCTGGCTGGCCGATCCGGCAAATGCCGGCAAGGCGGCAGCCGATGCCATTGCGGCAGTCACCGCCGCTGGAACGCCTGCCATCCGCACATGGGAATTGGCAGGAATTCCGATTCCAGGCCTTGGCATCATGCATTTCAACACGACCTTCGTGATCGGCGCCATTCTCATGCTGATCATGTTCTGGATCCAGCATCGCGGCATTGCCTCGACTGCAGCGGCACAAAAGTGGCTAGCAATAATTGTTCTAGTACCCCTCCTCCTCGTCGGCCTTGTGCCGATCCTCACCGGAGCCATCGATACGGCCAACGTCACCGGGCTGGTTCCACCCACAGCTGCTTATTCCGGTGTTGATGGCACCTGGAGCATCGGCGGCTGGACGCTGTTCCTAGGGGGACTTTACATCGCGGCTTGGTCAACCTACGGCTTCGAAACGGCCGTATGTTACACCAGCGAACTCAAGAACCCGAAGACCGACACCTTCAAGGCGATTTTCTACGCCGGCCTGCTGTGCTGCCTGTTCTTCTTCCTGGTGCCATTTGCCTTCCAGGGCGTTCTAGGCCAGGCAGGTATGCTGGCGCCGGGCATCGTTGACGGCACAGGCATCGCCGAAGCATTAGGCAACATGGTGGGCGGCCATCCGGTTATCACCCAGATCTTCGTGATCCTGATGATCCTGGCCCTGTTCCTGGCCATCATGACCGCCATGGCCGGATCATCGCGAACCCTCTATCAGGGGTCGAAGGATGGCTGGCTGCCGCGCTATCTCACCCATGTGAACGAACATGGCGCGCCAACCCGCGCCATGTGGACGGATTTCACTTTCAACCTGATCCTCCTGGCGCTCGCTTCCGATCTTGCGGGCTACTTCTATGTGCTTGCAATCTCGAACGTGGGCTACATCATCTTCAATTTCCTGAACCTCAACGCGGGCTGGATTCACCGCATTGACTCCGGACACGTAGAACGGCCCTGGAAGGCACCAAGCTGGCTCATCGGCCTCAATACGGTACTTGCCTTCGTCAACGCCCTGTTTCTGGGTGCCGGCGCAAAGGTATGGGGCTACTCAACAGCACTGTGGGCAGGCCTCATTTTCGCGGCCCTGATTTTCCCCGTGTTCTATTTCCGCCACTACATCCAGGATGGCGGCAAATTCCCGAAAGGCGCGCTCGATGAGCTGGGCCTGAAGGAAGGCGACATGGGGGAGAGGAAGGCAGGCATGCTGCCCTATATTACCCTGGCCGCCGGTGCCGCAGTCGTGTTGCTGGCCAACTGGTTCTTCCAGTTGCCAGCCTAAGCAAGAAAGACCCCGCCCCAGGAGCATAACCCGGGGTGGGGTTGTATTTGCTAATGTCCAAAGGGTCGAGGCGGTTATTCCTTTTTGAGTTTTGACCATATGCGCTTGAGTTCTGACTCAATATTCGCCGCCATCGGCGGCTGCACCGCAAGGCGTTTCAATATGCTCTTTGGCGGATAGAGTCCCGGATCGCTGAGCAGCTTCGGCTCAATGAAAGGTGCTGAAGTTGTGATCGGATTGGCATATTGCAGGAAGTTTGTGTTGGCAGCCGCTACTTCAGGCTTCAGCATGTAATTGACCAGCTTATAGGCGCCCTCCTTGTTCTCGGACTTGGCTGGGACGACAAACAAGTCAAACCAAAGTTCGCTGCCCTCCTTGGGGACATTGTAAACAATGGTCCCCTTGCCACTCGCCTTGGCGAGGTCGCGGGCGTAGAAGATGGCCCCTGAGTAACCCCACACCACGCAATACTTTCCCTCCGACAGGCTGTTGATGTAGCTGTCAACCGAAACAACTTTGATATAATCGGAGACCTTGGAGAGAGCTTCCTCTACCGCCTCCAAGTCAGTAATGCCAATGTTCTTCATGTCGCCACCGAGATAGGCAACGAAGGCTGGGATCACGTCGATCGGTTCATCAATCACCGCGATGCCGCATTTCGACACATCGGCGGCAATCGCCGGATCAAGAATAAGGGCCATTGAATTCAGAGGTGCATCCGGCCTAACGGCGCGGACTTTTTCCTTGTTCACACCAAGTCCGACCGTGCCCCACATATATGGCACAGAGTGGGAATTGTTGGGGTCCAGAACATCGACATAATTGAGTGCCGCCGGGTCGAGGAATTGCGCGTTGGGAATTTTGATCCGGTCAAGCGTTTCAACGGAACCTTGATCCTCAAGCACCTGGCGCATCTGCGCTCCAGCCTGGATCATCACATCATACTTGTTTGAGCCCTTACGGAGAAGATCCTTGGTTTCAGTCGAGTTGGTAAACACCTCGTGCACAACCCGGATGTTGGTTTCCTTCTCGAAATTGTCGAGGGAGGCCGGATTGATGTAGTCAGCCCAATTGAGCATGTGGACAGTGCTGATAGGTTTCTTCTCAACAAAGTTGAGGGCGCGAATGACATTTTGAAACGTGTTGCGGGTCAGGAGACCCGTAACGTTCATTCCATTGTCTTCCTGGAAAATCTCAATTGCCGAGAGCGTTGCCGGCCCAAAAACTCCGTCGGAGGGGCCCGGTGCATAGTTGAGACGCTTCAGGGCGTCCTGGGCTTGGCGGACCTCAGCCGGTTCCACCACGAGACTCTGGCCATTAGCACTTCCCGTGGCCCAACCCTCCTTGTTCCAGGCGGCGGTAAAGAGCGAGCGCATGATTTTCTCCGCCGTCATGCCTTCGGCAGACGTATTCGTCGTTTGGAAATGCGCAAGAAGCGCCGAAGTAGTGGCCGCGTCCATCTCGCGGGTCAAGTTTTCTGGCTTGAGGTAGCCAAGACGGCGCAGCAGGCGCTGGATAGTGGAAACTTCCTGGGGACTGATGTTTGCAAGGCCTTCAAGTCCAGCATTCGACAAATCATTGTCAACTGACGGCGCGGATATCATGCCTTGCGCATGAAGCGCCGGCGCACCTGCAACAAGCAGCGCAAACGCGCAACCTAAAGACAAAGAAAAGGCAAAGCGCTTATTCACAATGACGGGCTTCCCATTTTAAAATTATTATTTCGGCTATGGCTGCGATCTTGCGACCCTAAATCCAATTGAATTTCGCGCCTTGACCGAGGTTTCCCATCCCCTGACGGCAGCGCGGTAGGCAACCGCATCGCCCACCCATACACCATCCGGCAAAAAGCGGAATTCGCTGGCCCATGAGCCGCCCCGCAACACGTGGTACTTGCAGTTTGACGAATTCTTTTCTTCCGCCGTCTCATAGGTCGCATGCCAGCAATCGGAAACCCATTCCCACACATTGCCGTGCATATCATAGATGCCGAGCGAGTTTGATTTGAGCGAGCCCACCGGCGCGGTGTAAACAAACCCATCATTGCAGCCAACGCCGGCCCAGATGGCTTCTCTTGTCTTGGCTGAGACGTCAGAAGAGTTCCCATAGGTGCAGGCGAGCTGCGCCTTGCTGCCCGCTTCTTGAATTCGGCTTAGACTCGACTTGCTGCCGCCTTGCGAAGCCAACTCCCATTCGGACTCGGTTGGCAGCCTGTAGGTGTGGCCCGAGATTTTTGACAGCCACGGCAGGTATTGCTCGGTGATATCATTATAGGACACGTGGATGACCGGGCGACGTCCGCGTCCCCAGCCATCATCCGACGGTTGCGTGGTGCAGGCTCCGTCTTTCACGCAACGCTCCCAGTCGTCAAAGGTGATTTCATACCGGCCTATGGCAAACGGCTTATCCACAACAACTTCCTGCGGCGTAGCTGATGCTGACGGCTGCGCAATGCCCTGACCACCTGCCCCCACCAGAAATTGTCCAGGAGCAACAGACACAAGTTCAGGGCAAAGGTCGCAATCCCGAAACGTAAGACCTTCCTTTTGTTCAGGCGTTGCCGCTGGATCATTGCTTTGGCTCGAAAGGTCCGGAACTGGCACTGCCGCCGCTACGACTTCCTCGACGGCAGGTTGCTGCTCCGGAGTAACAGGCTGTGCTTCAATCTGCGGCTCCACTTGGGATACGGGCGCAGGCTGCGGTTCAACCGGAGCAGTCGCGGTTTGAGCCACGGGCAGGGGTTCAGGCTCAGGGGCAGCTTCAGCCAAAGCAGGAACTTCAGGCACCTCCGCCTGCTGGACGATTTCCGATTCCGGCTCCACCTTGGTAATTGGCACTTCGGCAATTGGCTCAGCCTGAGGTTCAGCAGGAACAGCCGCCACCTGGGTCTCCGGCGTTGGCGCCGTCGGCGGTTCTATTGCAGCAGGGGTTTCCTGGATGGTTGCAACATCCTGCGAAGGAGCAGCTGCAGGCGACTGTGCAACCTGAACAGCAACATCCGGGTCAGACTTGGCCTGCTTGCTATCATTGCCAAGTTGGCCCACGGCATTCACAATCGTGTGCCGAATGGAACCACCGGACATGTAGTCGCGCACAAACACAAAGGCCAAAGCGGCAATCAGCAGCTGCGCACCTACAAACATCAAAAAATTGCGCCGGAGTTTCCGTTGCCGGGCACGCTCGGTGCGCGACATTGGAGCTTTCACAGCGCTTTGCAACCGCGGCGCCAACGGCAGTGGTTTATTCGAACGTGGAGCAGACAAATCATCAACCGCATTGTTGAACCGAGGTGCCATCCCCAGCAATTTCTAGTGCTCATCCCTGAAAAAATAAACGGCTTCAATGCGGCGTAATTGTGACCCGCGCCTCGTCATTATGGTTAACCAATTGTTAAAGCGTAATTATTCCGTACACGTCGGAATCTGTTGGGTACTGTAGAAAAGCCCGCGCCACAGCTACAACCTGACCGTGTTGGCATCTCCGATTCAATCAATCCGCAATTGCCGGCGCAAAGCCTAGGATTTCACCCATTCGCCCCGGCGCATCAGCGGTTCAACCGAATCATCCTGCAATACGCCGTCGACATCAATATCGCCGGAGCCAATCATCCAGTCCTCATGGATAAAACTTGTGTTGGCGCCACGTGCTGCACGTTCCGCCGGTGTCATCGCCTGGCCGCCCGCTATTGTTTCCGTGTAGGACTGACCGACTGCGATATGGCTCGCGGCATTCTCGTCAAAGAGCGTGTTATTGAAGACAATACCGGAGGCTGAAATCGGCGAGGAATGGGGCACTAGCGCCACCTCGCCCAGCCTTCTGCCGCCCTCGTCCGTATCAATCATCTTGGCGAAGGCCGCTGCCCCCTTCTCCGCGTGGGAATCAACGATTCGGCCATTTTCAAAACGCACCGAAATGCCGTCAATAATGGTTCCGCCATAGGAGAGCGGTTTGGTGGCTCTGACGGTACCATCCACCCGGTCCTTGTGAGGCATGGTGAAAACTTCCTCGGAGGGAATATTCGGATTGCAGACCACGCCATTCTTGGCGAGCGACGCGCCGCCCTTCCACACATGACCGTCAACCAGGCCAATGGTAAGATCGGTGCCTGGGGCCTGGTATTTAAGCGCCTTATAGCGGCGAGCATTGAGAAAGTCCGTGCGTTCGCGCAGGTTTCGTGAATGCTCCACCCAAGCCTGCACCGGATCGGGCAGGTTGGCGCGGCTGCACGCGAAAATTGCGCCCCACAATTTTTCGATCGCTTCGTTTTCCGGAAGATTCGGAAACACGGATTTCGCCCAGGATGGTGTGGCACAGGAAATCACACACCAATTCACAGCAAAGTTGGTGATCAACTCAAGGGCTGGCCGATAGGCCTTTGAGCGCGCCCGGTTGACCCTTGACACTTTTTCCGCATCCTGGCCACCGAGCAGGCCCGGATCTTCCCCGGTTATGGCAAGACGCGCAGCTCCCCCCTTGAAAGCCTCCGCCATGCCGTCGAACAACCAGCCTGAAGCCGTGTCAAAGCTCGCGTCATGCGCCGCCTGAAACCGGGCAAGCGTTGTCACTTCATCGCTATAAAGCGTTGTGACGAGGCTGGCTCCCGCCGCGTAGGCATGGTGGGTAATCCGCCGTACCAGTGCGATAGCTTCAATGGGGGCGGAGATCACCAACTGTTGGCCCGCACAGATGTTAAGCCCGGAACGGACCGTGAGCAGGGCATATCGATCGAGCAGTTCTGTATGTTTTTTTGTCATTCCGTTTTATAGGTGATGACCTAAAAATCCACAATTGCCCAAGCCGATGACACTGCAGGTTTGCGCCCCGCGCATTCTTGCGTTAGATTTTGCTCAACCAAAACAAAGGGAGAAGTTAAATGGATCGTCGTGGTTTTATCAGAAAAGCAGGTATCGCTGCCGCCGCTGTGCCGGCCCTTGCCGCACCAGCAATCGCCCAATCGATGCCGGAATTGAAATGGCGCATGACTTCCAGCTTTCCCAAGGCCCTCGACACCATTTATGGCGCAGCCGAAACTTTTTCCAAATTCGTGGCTGAGGCAACTGACAACAAGTTTCAGATTCAGGTCTTCGCGGCTGGCGAAATCGTGCCCGGCCTCGAGGCAGCCAATGCGGTTTCCGCCGGAACCGTGGAAATGTGCCACACGGCGTCTTACTACTACTGGGGCAAGGACCCCACCTTTGCCTTCGGCACCGCTGTGCCCTTTGGCTTGAACTCGCGCATGCAGAACGCCTGGATGTATCATGGCGGCGGCATTGATCTCATGAATGAATTTTACGCAACCAAGAACTTGATTGCCTATCCTTGCGGCAATACGGGAGCCCAAATGGGCGGCTGGTTCCGCAAGGAAATCAAGTCCGTTGCCGACATGCAGGGCGTGAAAATGCGCATCGGCGGATTCGGCGGCAAGGTGATCTCAAAAATTGGCGTCGTGCCCCAGCAGATTGCCGGTGGCGAAATCTACCAGGCGCTGGAAAAAGGCACCATTGATGCAGCCGAATGGGTTGGCCCCTATGACGATGAAAAACTCGGCTTCTACAAGGTGGCGCCCCATTATTACTATCCCGGCTGGTGGGAAGGCGGCGCCATGCTGCACACCATGATCAACACAGCGAAATGGGCCCAGCTTACCCCGCTTTATCAGTCGCTGGTGAAAACCGCCTGCCAGGCCGCCAATGTCGACATGCAGGCAAAGTATGACGCCCGCAATCCCGGCGCCCTCAAGAAACTGGCGGCCTCCGGCGCAAAGCTGGCGCCCTTTCCCCAGGATGTGCTTGAAGCCTGCTTCAATGCTGCCAAGGAAACCTATGCCGAAATGAACGCAACCAATGCGCCCTTCAAGAAAATCCATGATGCCATGATGGCATTCCGGGCTGATGCCTATCTCTGGGCGCAGTTTTCGGAATTCCAGTTCGACCAGTTCATGATGGGCCAACAGCGCAAGAAGCTGCTCTAGGAAAAACGCATCCCGCATAAAGCAGAAGGCCCCGTTCACGGGGCCTTTTTTAATCCATCGGGGGCGGCTGGGTGAAGTCCATCGCCGGCGGGGCCGACAAATCGCCGCCTTCATTGCTGGGAACGATGATCTCAAAATTGGGATCAACCACAATTTCGGCGTCAAGAAAGTTTGTCACCAACCCCGGCCAGAAAATCAGGATAGCCACAAGCACGAGCTGAAGCCCGACCCACGGTATGGCCCCCCAATAGATATCGCTGCTCTTGACCTCCGGCGGTGCAATGCCCCGGAGATAAAACAACGCAAAGCCAAAGGGCGGGTGCATGAAGCTCGTCTGCATATTGGCGCCAAGCAGAACACCCAGCCAGACCAGGTTGATGTCCAGCGCGGCTGCGGCCGGCACAAGCAAAGGCACAATAATGAAGGCGATTTCGAAGAAGTCGAGAAAGAACGCGATAATGAAGACAAAGAAATTGACGAAGATGAGGAAGCCCACCTGCCCCCCGGGCAACGACACGAGAAAACCTTCAATCCATTCCTTGCCGCCCACCCCCTGAAACACCAGGCTGAACACCCGCGAACCGATGAGGATAAACACCACCATCGCTGTTATGCGCATGGTCGTTTGCATGCCCTGATAGACAAGCGACCAGGTGAGCCTTCGGTTAAGCCACGCAAGGACAAAGGCACCGATCACGCCCATGGCCCCCGCCTCGGTGGCGGTCGCGAGTCCCATGAAAATCGTGCCGAGCACAATGAAAATGAGGGCAAGCGATGGCACCATTCCGTGGATGCAACGCTTGGCCAGCGGCCAGCCCCTCAGGGTTCGTGCTTCGGGTGGAAGTGCCGGAATATCCTGCGGGCGCAAGAAGGAAAGGATCAGCACCCAGGCCATGAAAAGCAACACCTGCACGACGCTCGGCCCTATCGCGCCCTTGTACATCTCGCCCACGTCGACGCCCATTTGGTCAGCAAGTACGATAAGCACAAGCGATGGCGGAATGAGCTGCGTGATGGTGCCTGACGCGGCCACAACACCCGTGGCATGACGCACATTGTAGCCATATCTCAGCATGATGGGCAGCGAGATGAGCCCCATGGCAATCACCGAAGCGGCAACCGTGCCGGTAATGGCGCCCAATATCGCGCCGACCAGAATGACCGCATAGGAAAGCCCGCCACGCACCCCGCCAAAGAGCTGGCCAAAGCCTTCAAGCAAATCTTCAGCCAGCCCACAGCGCTCGAGGATAGCGCCCATCAGCGTGAAAAACGGAATGGCGAGCAGCAGGTCATTGCGCACCACCGATTCGAGCTGGAATACGATGTTGCCAAGAAAATCCGGCTGGATAAGGCCGAGTTCAATCCCAAGGAAACCAAAGAACAGGCCCACCGCCGACAGGGAAAAGGCGGCGGGATAGCCATAGAGCATGAAAAGAATGAGCCCCGCGAACATCAGGGGCGCCATGTTGTGGGTGACAAACTCAATCATTGCACGGGTTTCTCATAGCCATGCTCTCGACGGTAGCCAGTAGTGAGAGCCGCCACGCATTTGATGATTTCGGACACGCCCTGCAGCATGAGAAGGGCAAAGCCCAGGGGCAGGAACAGTTTCGCCGGCCAGCGCGGCAAGCCGCCCGCATTCTGCGACAGCTCATTGCCGGTCCAGGATTCGAGAAACCACGGCCAACTGAAATAAATGAGCAGCGCGCACATGGGCATGAGGAAAAAAATCGCGCCCGTAAGGTCGATCCAGATGCGTTTGCGGTCATTCACCGAGGCATAAAAGAGATCAACCCGCACATGCTCGTTGACCTTCAGAGTCCACGATGCGCCAAGCATCACCATGCCGGCAAACAGCACAAGTTGCAGATCGCGCAAGGAATTTGAATTTTCCCGGTAAAGTTCAAAGAGCCAGCCAAACCTGCCGCCGTCGGAGGATAACAGCCGGTCAAGCCAGACGACGGTGCTCAGGCTGTAGCGCAAGAGTGCATCGAAAGCGCACACCAGCGCCGCCAGCAGCACAAACCAGTTGGCGATGATCCCAGTCCGCCGCCCCAAGCCATCAATGGCCCGGCTGAGGCGCAATAAACCTTCCAAGTTACCTCCCCTTCACGCGGTCTCCCGCTAATCGGGATGGTTTTGTGGGAAACCCTAGATGAGTTTGCAGGTCACGGCAATTCATCAAGCTGCTGGCAGCGACAGCAGCTTGCGCGCTTCCGCAACGCTCGCCGGATGGCGGCCATAGGATCGGCAGAGCTCTGCCACGCGCGTTACCAGCACCGCATTTGAGGGCGCGAGTGTGGTTTCGTCCCATCTGATGTTATCCTCCAGCCCCGTGCGGCAATGACCGCCGCGATCCAGACACCAGCGGTTCACCTCAAGCTGGTGCCGGCCGATGCCCGCCGCCGTCCAGGTGGCTTCAGGTGCAAGCCTCGTGATCTCGTCCACCATAAAGTCGAAGGCGGGCCGGATCGCGGGCATGGCGTTCTTCACGCCTAAGACGAACTGCACATGCAATGGTTTCTTGAGCAACCCTTCGTCCGCCAATCGCAGCGCCTGGTAAAGCATGGAAAGGTCAAACACCTCGATTTCCGGCTTCACGTGATGCTCCAGCATCTTCATCGCCAATTCACGCACCAGATCCGGGTGGTTCTCATAGATAATGGTTGGAAAATTGCACGAGCCCGTGGCCAGCGAGGCCATGTCGCAGCCCAGATGCAGCATGCCACCACGCTCGGAACCCTTGCCCGAGCGACCGCCCGTGGAAAACTGCACGATCATGCCGGGACAGGCCTTGTGCAATCCCTTGAGCAGGGCTGCGAAACGCTCCGGATCTGAAGTCGGGGTCTGGTCATCTTTCCGCACATGGACATGGGCAATGGCGGCCCCGGCCGCAAAGGCCGCCCGGGTTGATTCCACCTGTTCGCCGATGGCGATCGGAACCGCCGGATTATGCTCCTTGCGCGGCACCGATCCGGTGATGGCAACCGTAATAATACAAGGTGTTGTCATGCGCTAAAAAACAAAAGAATACGGCACTCCATCCTCACTGCAACGGCACGCACCTGCCGTTTTTGTCCGGCGCCATTC
>JBAVOA010000313.1:0-7832 GCA_049691635.1 Aestuariivirga sp.
CCTGCATATAGATCGTATGATCGGCCAAAGCCTGCTCAAGCACAATGATCTTGTCCTTGATCTTCAACATCTTGGCATCAAGTTCCTGGATCTTCTTCTTGATCACCGGGGTCATGAGCTTTTTCGGCGCCTTGGCCGCAGGGGTAAAGCCCGTCGGACGTTCCGCTTTCTTGGGCGGTGAAGTCTTGCCCAGCACGATATCGGTATATTCGTCCATGTCGCCGTCGAAGGGCTTTACCGTGCCATCGCGCACCAGCCACAGGGTATCGGCACAGGTTTCAATGATATGGCGGTCATGGCTGATGAGGATGACGGCACCCTCGTAATCATTGATCGCCATGATCAACGCTTCGCGGCTGTCCACATCGAGATGGTTGGTGGGTTCGTCGAGAATGAGAATATGCGGCCCATGGAAAGTGGCCAGCATGAACAGCATGCGGGCTTTCTCACCGCCTGAAAGGATAGAGCACTTTGAATCGGCAAGGGCCGCGCCGAAGCCCACCGCACCGAGCTTGGCGCGGCGCTGGGCCACCGTGGCATCCGGCATGAGTTCCGAAATATATTCGTAAGGCGAGCGGTCTTCTGACAACTCGTCCAACTGATGCTGAGCGAAATAACCCATGGTGATGCGCGGCGGATGGCGCATTTCACCAGCCGACACCTGCAACTTGCCGCAGAGAAGTTTGGCAAAAGTTGACTTGCCATTGCCGTTGGAACCCAGCAACGCGATGCGGTCATCGGGATCAAGCCGCAAGGTAATATTCTTGAGAATCGGCGGCCCGTCACCGTAGCCGACGGACGCCTTCTCCCAGCGCACGAGAGGTGGTGCAAGAGCCCGCTCCGGATTCGGAAACAGGAATGGCGCCACGCGGTTTTCAACCATATCAGCAATCGGTTGAAGTTTGGATAGCGCCTTCAGTCGGCTTTGCGCCTGCCGGGCCTTGGAGGCCTTGTAGCGGAAACGGTCAACAAAGGCTTGCATGTGGTCGCGCTGTTCTTCCTGCTTCTTCTTCATTTTCAGGGTGAGCGCCTGCTTCTCCCGGCGCTGGCGCTCGAAATTGTCGTAGTTGCCCACGTAGATCGTGAGCTTGCCTTGGTCGAGATGCAGAATGGAATCAACCGCCTCGTTCAACAGGTCGCGGTCGTGGCTCACCAGCAGAATGGTGTGGGGATAGTCCCGAATGTAGCTCTTGAGCCAGATCGTGCCTTCAAGGTCGAGGTAGTTGGTGGGTTCGTCGAGCAGCAGAACGTCGGGCGCCCCAAACAGGGCCGAGGCGAGTGCCACCCGCATGCGCCAGCCGCCCGAGAGGGCCGAGCAGGGGCCGTTCTGCGCCTCTTCGCTGAAGCCGAGGCCGGCCAGAATGATGGCCGCCCGCGCCGGAGCCGAATGGGCCTCAATATCGGCCAGTCTGATCTGGATTTCCGCAATGCGGTGTGGGTCCGTCGCGGTTTCGGCCTCCGCCAGCAGGGCCTCCCGTTCCTTGTCGCCCGCCATGACGGTGTCGAGCAGGCTTTCCGGCCCGCCGGGCGCTTCCTGCGCCACCGTGCCGATCCGGGCATTCTTCGGCACGCTGGCGGAGCCCGATTCCGGGATCAGATCGCCAAGAATAAGCTTTAAAAGTGTTGACTTTCCTGTGCCATTCCGGCCCACGAGGCCAACCTTGTGGCCGTCGGGAAGCGATGCCGAGGCCCCCTCAAGCAGGAGCCTTCCGCCAATGCGAAAGGTGAGATTGTTGATTTGCAACATGGAACGGCGTTCTAGCGGCAGAATGTGAAAGGGGAAACCCTCATTATCACATTGACAGGACGAATGTTGCGCTGCACAAATTGCCTCGCGGCGTGAGGTGCGCCACTCAAAAAGGGAACGGACCGGATGAACAAGACGGTGCAGGGGCTCGCCGAAGACGGTGCCTATATTGACGAAATCACCGTCATGCTCCGCGATCTTCTCCGCCAGGTCATCCGCCTGCGCGAACCCTCCGTCCTCAGCGTCATCGATGAACCGGAAGAAGCCGCGGGCATTCCGCCCCACCTCATTGAGCATGCCCTTCAGGCCATCGGCATCTGGCTGCAGCTTCTCAATATCGCCGAGGAAAACGCCGCCATCCGCAGCCGCCGCCAACTGGAAAAGCAGGGCGGCCCCGATGTTGTGACAGGTTCGCTGTCGCACGCCCTTTCGCAGGTCGCGGCCTTCGGCGTGGCACCTGAAACGGTGCAGAAGGCCCTGGACACCATCGACGTTCAGCCAACAATTACAGCTCATCCGACCGAAGCCAAGCGCGTCACCGTCCTGGAAATTCACCGCCGCATCTATTTGAAACTCTATGAACTCGAAAGCCCGCGCTGGACTCCGCGCGAACGCAAAGGCTTGCTCGATCTCCTGCGCAATGAGATTGATCTTCTCTGGATGACCGGTGAAATCCGCATCGAAAAGCCAACCGTTGAATCTGAAATATCCTGGGGTCTGCATTTCTTCCGCGAAGCCCTGTTCGATCGCACCGCATCGCTCTGCGATCTCATGGAGTCGGCCTTGCAACGGCACTATCCGGAAATTCCGAGCCGCGTACGCCCGCCCTTGAAATTTTCCTCATGGATCGGCGGCGACAGGGACGGCAACCCCTTCGTGACTGTTTCCACCACCCGCAATGCCTTGCATGAAAACCGCAAAGCTGCCGTCGAGCGGCTTGAGAGGCGCCTAACGGATTTGATCCAGCTTATTTCACTCAGTGAAGCAGAGATAAGCCTGCCGGCAAGATTTGCCCAAACCCTCGGCGTCCAATTGGAAGCCTCTGGCCAGGCTGAAGCCATCAAGGCGCGTAACCCCCAGGAACCTTTCCGGCAACTTTTCAGCGCTCTGCGTTTCCGGCTGCGCGAAACGCCGGGTGCAAAACCCTTCCGCAATGTTGCAGAACTCATCGCCGAACTCGCCGCTGCCGAACAGGTGCTGGTGGAATTGAAGGCCGTCAGCATCGCCGCAACTCTTCTGCGGCCGGTCCGTTGGGAAGCGGAAATCTTCGGTTTCCGCACCGTGAGCCTCGACATTCGCCAGAATACGACAGTGGTCAACCGGGTGCTGCTGGAAATCTGGCACAAGATGAATCCGATCGCCAAGGAACTCGCGCCAAAAGAGGGCAGTCCCCAATGGAACTCCTGGATAGCCAGCGAACTCAACAAGCCGCTTGGCTTCCTGCCCAATTTCTTCGGTGTTTCAGAAGAGGCCCGTGAACTGCTTGATCTTCTCTATCTCATCCGCGAAACCCTTGATGGGCCTGATCCGCAGTCGATAGGCACGTTCATTCTCTCAATGACGCGCAGCGCCCCCGATGTGCTCGGCCTTTATCTGCTGGCGAAATATTGTGGGTTGTTTCGCGATGATACGAGCCGCGAAAGCTGCAGGCTGCGCATCGTGCCGCTCTTTGAAACAATCGATGACCTGCGCGCCGGCCCCGTCATCATGCAGGAACTGCTGGCCACTGCCGTTGTGAAGAAGTCCGTGGCCGATAGCGGCGGCCGCCAGGAAATCATGCTGGGCTACTCCGATAGCAACAAGGACGGCGGCTTCTTCTGTGCCAGCTTTGAATTGTTTGAGGCCCAGCGCAGGCTCATCCGCGTGGGCAAGCAGGCGGGCGTGGGTATCAGTTTCTTTCATGGCCGTGGCGGTTCCGTGAGCCGTGGCGGCGCGCCGACGGGCAGGGCCATCGCCGCCCAGCCTGCGGGCACCATCAACGGTCATATGCGCGTGACTGAGCAGGGCGAAGTCGTCTCGTCTAAATTTGCCAACCGCGGCACCGCGCTGAACAATCTCGAAGTGTTGACCTCCAGCGTTCTGGTTCACACCTTGAAATCCGCGGAGGAACCGGAACTCCGCATCAATCCGGAGCATCAGAAAGCGGTTGAAGAAATCGCCGGACTGTCGTTCAAGGCTTATCGCCGACTGGCCGAGGACAAGGCCTTGCTCACCTATTTTCATAGCGCCAGTCCGGTTGAAGAGTTGGCGTTGCTGAAAATTGGCTCCCGCCCGGCCCGCCGTTTCGGCGCCAAGGGGATTGAGGATTTGCGAGCCATTCCTTGGGTATTCGCCTGGAGCCAGAACCGCCACTTGCTCACCGGCTGGTATGGTCTCGGCTATGCTCTGGATGACTTCCTCTCGGCCCGCGGTCCCCAGGGGCTCACCCTGCTGCGCGACATGTTCAACAAGTCGCGGGGCTTCCGGCTTGCCGTCGATGAGGTGGAAAAGTCATTGTTCCTCGCCGACATGCGGGTGGCCGAGAAATACGCCGAACTCGTGCCTGACCGCGTCGATGCCGAACGCATCTTTGCCATCATCAGCCATGAGCACCGCCGCACCAGCCGGGCCATTCTGGAATTGACCGGAGCCAAGCTCCTGTGCGAGCGCTTCCAGGGCTTCCGCCGCAGGTTTGACCGCGTCCGCCCCATGGTCGACCGCGCCAATCTCTGGCAAGTGCAACTGCTTCGTGAAACCCGGAGCGAAAAGCGCGACGGCACCCTGAACATGCCCCTGCTGATGACCATGAACTGCGTGGCAGGCGGCTTGGGCTGGACGGGGTAATTCGTGAAGCTTAATGGGACCACATGTCCAGTTGGTTGCTGGAGAGAATTCCAAGAATAAATTTGGCGGTTTCAGGGTCGGTCCGTTCAACATTGCCAGTGTTGACGACGTAAGCAGGAATTGCAGGCGCTTCCCTAAGTTTGACACCCTTGAGATGGTCCATGGTGCCCATGATCATACCCCGGGTTTCCCGGGGGACCGCCATACCGTCTTCTGCGATCGCGAGCGTGGCAGAGGTGACGACCGCCAGTCCAGCACGTAATAGAAAGCCAAGAAGTTTTCCGATCATGGGGTCATTATAGGGTCTGTGAACAACTTCCGGAAGATCGCTCATTTACCCCCTTGTGGCCTCTCCCCCCTTTCGGTGTATGCTCAATTTTCCACGCCGAAACAGGGAGTTCTCAATGGCGCATTCCAAACGTAGTTTCTTCACACTTGCGGCTTTGCTGGCATTTTCGACATCCGCCTTGTCCATGGACATGATCGGCAATTGCGAGCTTTCCGGGGCCAAGGGATCAACCCCTATTGCAGCCCCCGCAAAGGCTGGCCAGCTCACAGTCCAGGTCTCTCTGCCGGCCCCCATCTGGTGGAATGGCGATACGCCGGAAGCCATCAAGGATGGTATGGAATACTGCATGGCCGCCGAAATTGCCTGGCGCGCCGGCTACGACAAATTGGAAGTGGTGAACGTGGGGTGGGATCCGTTGGTCGCTGGCCAGACGTCTGGCTATGACCTCACCCTGTCCGAGGTCTCGATCACCGAAGACCGCAAGAAGGTGGTCGATTTCTCCATACCCTATTTCAGTTCTGACATTGGCGTGATCACCCGTGCCGATGCGCCAGTTGATGCCACGACAATTAAGACTGCAAAAGTCGGGCTGCAACAGGCAACCACGGGCGCGACATTTGCAACTGAAAAACTGGGCTTGACCAATGTGCAGGTTTATCCCGATCAAGGAGACATGTTCACCGCCCTGCGCGCCGGCCAGATCGATGCGGCGCTGACGGATACCTCTATCACTTTGGCTGAAGAAAAGAGCACAGAAGGCAAATCCGTGGTGGTCGGCCAGTACAAGACCGGAGAAGCCTATGGTGCGATCTACGAAAAGGGATCGGTTAACGCTGCTACCATTGACAAGATTATCCAATCCATGATTGACGACGGAACTATGGCGAAACTCGGTGCCAAGTACCTGGCTGCGGCCTGGGGCAAGGATCCCGCAACAATTCCGTATTTTGAATAAGAGTTGAGTTGGAACCCCCGCGATCTTCGCGGGGGTTTCCACTTCCAGCTAAACCAAACATTGACCTTGCCAAAACGTCCAGACAAAATTCCAAACGATGCCGCACGCATCAGCGTTGCCGCCGTGTGGTTTGCAGGTCTCTGTGTGCTGGCGACCTTTGCAGCCACAGTTTTGGTGCGTGGTGCCCTGCAAAATCTCCATTTCTACGGTATTGCCTGGGAGTTCCTGTTCGCCTGCTTCATCGCCCTGTCAGGATTTACGTTTGTTCCGGCTTTGAGAGCCCTCAGGAAAGCCTCTGCATCGCGTAACGCCCGTGCCAGAAATGATCTGGCTGAAATGCGCATTGCCACCTCCGAAGCTCGCGATTCTGCCTGGATTACTTTTGGCTGGGGCAGTTTTGGTCTCGTAACCCTGGCTTTCGTTTGTTTCATCCTCACCAATGATGCTGCGGTGGGCAAGACCTTCTTTCTGCTTCCGCTGATGCGCGAGAAGTGGTGGCTGGTGACCAAGGCCTTCCTTCTCAACAACCTTTTCATCTTTGTGGTTGCCGAGATATTGGTGTTGGTCTGGGGCCTCGTCGTGGCATTGGCCCGCATGTTGCCAGGTCCTGCTGGGAAGCCCATCCGTGCTCTGGCCATCATCTATTGCGATGTGTTTCGCGGGCTTCCCGCCGTTGTCACCTTGTATCTCATCGGTTTCGGTATCCCGATTTCAGGCCTTCCTGAACTCATCGTTCCCAAGGTCATGGGCCTGTTCATCGACCTTTCCGTGTTGTCCCCGGCCGAGCTCAAGACTGCAACCCGCATCCCGGTGATCTGGTGGTGCATTTTGGCGCTTACACTGACCTATGGTGCCTACGTAGCTGAAGTCTACCGCGCCGGCATTGAAAGCATTCATTGGAGCCAGGTCTCTGCCGCCCGCTCGCTCGGCCTCTCCTACATGCAGACCATGCGCTACGTGGTCGTGCCCCAGGCGGTGCGCCGTATCATGGCGCCGCTGCTTAATGATTTCATCGGCTTGCAGAAGGACACCGCGTTGGTCCAGGTGGTGGGCGTGATTGATGCCTTTAACCAATCCCGCATCATCGCCTCCAATGCATTCAATCTTTCGGCGGTAACTGTCGTCGCAATCCTCTTTGTTTTGATCACCATTCCCCAGGCCCGCTTTGTCGACAAGCTTATTGAGCGTGACAATGCCCGCACCAGGGCAGGGGTCTGATATGGCGTTCCTCGAGATGAAGAATGTCGAGAAGGAATTCGGACCGGTGCGGGTGCTTCGCGGCATCAATCTCGAGGTGAATGAGCATCAGGTGGTCTGTCTCATTGGCCCTTCGGGCTGCGGGAAATCAACTTTGCTGCGCTGCATCAATGGGCTGGAAAAAATCCAGGGCGGCGAAATCCGTTTGGAGAACGATCGGGTTTCCGGTCCCGGGGTGGATGTGAATCACTTGCGCCAGCAGGTTGGCATTGTGTTTCAAAGCTTCAACCTCTTCCCTCATATGAGCGTTCTGGAGAATGTGACCCTTGCCCCCACCAAGGTCCTGAAAATGGAGCAGGGCGCCGCCGATGAGCGCGCCATGGTCCTCTTGAAACGCATCGGGTTGGAGGCCAAGGCAAATGAATTCCCTGACCGCCTCTCCGGCGGCCAGCAGCAGCGGGTGGCGATCGTCAGGGCCTTGGCCATGGAGCCAAAGCTGATGCTGCTGGATGAGATTACCTCCGCGCTCGATCCCGAATTGGTTTCGGAAGTCCTGAATATTGTGCGTGATCTTGCCAAGCAGGGTATGACCATGCTCCTGGCGACCCATGAAATGGGCTTTGCCCGTGAAGTGGCCTCAAAAGTCTGCTTCCTGCATCACGGAGTTGTCCATGAAGAGGGGCCGCCGGAGCAGATTTTCGGCGATCCAAGGGAAGAGCGCACCAAAGGCTTTCTCAAGCGCATCATCGAGGCTGGTCGGCTTTAGGTCGATTTCGTTCATCTGCGGTTCAGGCTTGTGGCTAAACTGCCACGGTTGGCCC
>JBAVOA010000314.1:0-2901 GCA_049691635.1 Aestuariivirga sp.
GTGCTGGTGGCCGGCAACAATGCCGGCACCGCCGCGGCCCAAGCCGCCAGGCTGACCGGCGTGAAAAAAGTCCTCCATGCCGAGAGCGCTTCATTCGAACGCCCTCTGGCAGAGCCCATGGCCGCCATGATTGTCTCCCTCGCTGGAGGCTATGATCATCTCGTGGCCGCCGCCACCACCAATGGCAAGAACTACATGCCGCGCGTGGCGGCGCTTCTCGATGTGATGCAGATCTCCGATATTTCCGAAGTGAAATCCGCCGATACCTTTGTTCGCCTGATCTATGCGGGCAACGCCGTGCAAACCGTGCAGTCAACCGATGCCAAGAAGGTCATCACCGTGCGCACCGCGAGCTTTGCGGCAGCCGGTGAAACCGGGTCAGCTGCAATTGAAAAGGTGAACGCCGCCGCCGATCCCGGCCTTTCAACCTACCAGAGCGAGAACCTTACCAAGTCCGATCGCCCAGAACTCACCTCCGCCAAGGTCATCGTCTCCGGCGGCCGCGGCATGCAGAACGGCGAGAACTTCAAGATGCTGGAAGCCGTGGCCAAGATTCTGGGTGCAGCCGTGGGCGCCTCACGCGCCGCCGTCGATGCTGGCTACGTGCCCAATGACTACCAGGTGGGCCAGACCGGCAAGGTCGTGGCACCCGATCTCTATATCGCGGTTGGCATCTCCGGCGCCATCCAGCATCTGGCCGGCATGAAGGACTCCAAGATCATCGTGGCCATCAACAAGGATGAAGAGGCGCCAATTTTTCAGGTTGCCGACTTCGGCCTCGTGGCCGATCTGTTTACCGCTGTTCCTGAGCTTGAAGCAGAATTGGCCAAGGCCGGAAAATAGCTCACCGGCCTTTCATACGCTCGGCGGTAATTGAGAAAATTGCCGCCAGCACCAGAAACACCAGCGCCGTCCACGCGATGTTTGCCGATACGCCCTTCTGGATCACCAGGCCGCCCGCCGCAGCACCAATGGACTGGCCCAGATAGACCGCCGATGTATTGAGCGCCACCGTTGCCCCCGCGAGGGTTGGCGCCACCGCCACCAGTCTGCTCTGCTGCAGGGAGTTGGAGGAGAACGAGCCAAACCCCCAGACCACACCGGCACAGCAGGCCAAAATATAGTTGCCAAAGAACAGGCCGAACAGGCCCATTCCTAGCACCAGCGAGACAATGGCCAGCAGCACGGACCGGTCCACGCCAATCCGGCCCACGGCTTTGGTGGCGATGTAGTTTCCACACACCCCGGCAGCGCCAAAGATTGTAAACAGCAGGGCGATGTTGTTGGGCGTGGCCCCATAGGCTTCCCGCAGGGTGGGCGCCAGATAGCTGACCAGGGTAAACTGGCCGGACATGCTGAGAAGCGTTACCAGCAAAATACCCAGCATGAGAGGGCTTTTGAACACCGCGAACCACGAGGCGAGCTGCAGCGGCTGGGCACGAAGCCCGGGTGCAACCGACAGCCAAACCCCTGCCGTCGCCAGCGTCGAAAGGGCGGCCATGGCAAGAAACGTGGCGCGCCAGCCCAATGCGCTTCCCAGAATGCTTCCCAGCGGGATGCCGACAACCGAGGCCATGGACCAGCCGATGAAGATGAAGGCGATGGCCGCGGAGCGTTTTTCCGGCGGCACCATAAGGCCGACGGTCGCCGCCGCCTGGGGCGTGAACACTGCGGCCGCAACCACGGTGACCGACCGGATGATGAGCAGCGACCAGAATTCCGGTGCGATGGCAGCCAAGCCATGGCCAACCGCATAGATGGCAGCCGCCACGGCCAGCAACTGCCGACGGTCAAAACGGCTGGTGAGGCCCGCCAGCACGGGGGCGCCACCCCCTACAACCAGGCCACCTGCAAACAGCAGCAGGCCGACTGTAGCGGGCGGCACCCGGAGGTCTGCCGCCAGGATATTCAGCAGTCCCGCCGGGAGCAGAACCCCCGTGCCGATGACAAAATTGCCAAACAGCAAGGCCCACAGCGCCAGCCGTTGGGACGTCTTGCCGGAAGTGGTGGCGGGAGGGATTTCAATCACGATTTTGCAACGAAAGCAGCCAGCTCCAGACCTGTCCAGCGCCCTTTAAGCATGGGCCTGTGCGCTTATGTTGCACCTGCGAAATAGACTTGCTCTAATGCTTTTCGCGTTATAGGCTCGGCAGCTGAAATCAAACGAGTTACCAACGGACATGAAGATCAAGAAAGTCGGCATCATTGGTGCTGGGCAAATGGGCAGCGGCATTGCCCATGTCTGCGCCCTGGCCGGATTTGATGTGGGCGTTAACGATGTCAGCAAGGACCGCATCGACGCTGGCCTCAACACCATCAGCGGAAACCTTGGCCGCCAGCTGAAATCCGGCAAGATCACCGAAGCCGCCCGCGACGACGCCGTGAAGCGCATCACGCCGGTTGCCAGTTACGAAGGCTTTGCCGACTATGACCTGGTCATCGAGTCGGCCATCGAAGACGAGCAGGTCAAGCGCAAGATTTTCCAGGCCCTGTGCCCCCATCTGCAGCCGCATACCATTGTGGCCTCCAACACCTCGTCGATCTCCATAACGAGGCTCGCGGCGGTGACTGGCCGCCCTGAAAAGTTCATGGGCATCCACTTCATGAATCCCGTGCCGGTCATGGAGCTGGTGGAACTCATCCGCGGCATCGCCACGGAAGAGGCAACCTTTGCCGCGGTGAAGGAATTTACTCTCGCCCTGCACAAGACCATCGCGGTCGCCGAGGATTTTCCGGCCTTCATCGTGAACCGCATCCTGCTCCCCATGATCAACGAGGCGATCTATACGCTTTACGAGGGCGTGGGTGGCGTGGAGGCAATCGATACGGCCATGAAGCTGGGAGCCAGGCACCCCATGGGGCCTCTGGAGCTTGCCGACTTCATCGGCCTTGATACCTGCC
>JBAVOA010000315.1:0-1787 GCA_049691635.1 Aestuariivirga sp.
AGAACTTGGCCCGGAACGCCAGGGCCACGGCGAGGCCGGTGAAAATCATGGGGGCCGCACGCACCAGGGTTTCGGTGATGGAATAGAGATCGCCGAAGGCGGCCGTGGCCATGATGGCGTAAGATTCGATGATCGATGCGCCAGCCAGCACAATGAGGCCGCTGCACAGCACGAGGGTGGCCGCAACTGCCGCCACCGGCAGCGCCAGATTGAACCAGGCCGGGGTGGAGGCTCTGGCTTCAAGCCTGATCATGCCGCCTTCCCCTGCCCGCCGCTCATCAGGAGGCCTAGTCTTGAAACGCTTGCGTCGGCGGATTCAACGAGGCCCGCAACTTCGCCTTCATAAAGCACGGCAATCCGGTCCGAGAGGGTCAGCAGCTCTTCGAGGTCCTCGCTGATCACCAGCAGGCCGCAGCCTGCGGCGCGAAGCTCGAGGAACTTGTCATAGACGAAACTGGCGGCACCGATATCAAGCCCACGGGTGGGCTGCGAGACAATCAGCACCCTGGGATTGAAGGCAAGCTCGCGGGCCAGCAGCGCCTTCTGCAGGTTACCGCCGGAAAGGGTGCCGGTACGCGCCTCCGGGCCCTGGCACCTGATGTCAAACTCGCGGATTTGCCTTGCCGCAAATCCGGCGATGGCTGCCTGCTGCAGAAGGCCGTGGCGGCTGAAGGGGGCCTCACCGATGCGCGGCAGGGCCATGCTTTGGGCCAGCGACATGTTGCTGACCAGGCCGGAGGCCAGCCGGTCTTCCGGAATGCGCCCCAGCCCCAGGCCCTGCACTTCTCCAGGCGAGAATGCGGAAACCAGTTGGCCGGAAATTTTAAGTGTTCCAGATTTTGGCTGCAGCAAACCGGAAATCACATCGGCCAGGGCCTTCTGGCCATTTCCCGAAACGCCTGCGATGCCCACGATCTCGCCAGCCCGCACGGATAGCGAGACATTGCGGAGCGGCGTGCCTGGATGGTCTGCCGTGCTCACGCCCTGCAGCTCAAGCACCGGACTGCCGACCCGGCTGGGCGGTCGGGTCGGAGCAGTGATTTCATGGCCGCACATCAACTCGGCAATTTCCCTGGCGCTTGCGGCGGAGGGCTTTGGGATTTCACCCGCCAGCCTGCCATGGCGCAGCACAGTGCAGCGGGTCGTCAGGGCGCGCACCTCATTGAGCTTGTGTGAAATAAAAATAATGCCCAGGTTCTTTGCCGCGATGGCGCGAAGGGCGCTGAAGAGCCCGTCCACATCGGGGGGCGCCAGAACGGCAGTCGGCTCATCAAGGATCAGCAGGCGCGCGCCGCGAAACAGCGCCTTGATGATTTCAAGCCGTTGCTGCTCGCCCACGGTGAGGGATGAAACCAGCCTGCCGGGATCAAGCCTGAGGCCGAACTCACGCGCGATGTCCGCAAGCCTTGCCTGTGCGCCCGCCAGGTCAAGCCTGCCATTCTTTCCCGGCGTTCCGACCAGAAGGTTTTCAATGACGCTCAGCCGCGGCGCCAGATGGAAATGCTGGTGCACCATGCCGATGCCAAGCCGCAGGGCATCGGCCGAATTATGAATCCGGATGGGCTTTCCTTCCATCAAAATGGTCCCCGCATCGGCCGCATAGACGCCGAAGAGAACATTCATCAGGGTTGTCTTGCCGGCGCCATTCTCGCCGAGCAGGCCGAGGATTTCTCCGGGGCCGACCTTCAGGCTGACGCCGTCATTGGCGAGAACAGCGCCAAAACGCTTTGAGATGGAGCGCATCTCGATGATCGGAAGCGGCATGAATGTGTGACCGATGGAAATGC
>JBAVOA010000316.1:0-6502 GCA_049691635.1 Aestuariivirga sp.
TCCATTCCAGGCCCCGTGATAGAGTTCAAGCAGGTTTTCGGCGGCGGTTTTGCCCGTCGCCACGGTCTCGTCCAGCACGTCGAGGAACGAGGCTTCGGTCCTGCCCTTGCAGCCCTGCTGATTGCGCTGTTCCAGACCGGCACGTGAAAGGTTCAACATGTCCTTTGCCACCGCTTGGACTGTCCGCCCATGAATCAAGGCCTTCAGGCCCTCGCGGGGAATGGCATCGCGCAGAGCCTGACGCTCGGCTGCAGTCCAATCCTTCACCAGGTCCCAGGCCGCATCAAGGGGACCGTCCTCATAGAGCACGCCCGTCCACAGGGCCGGCAGGGCGCAAAGCCTGCGCCATGGGCCGGAGTCGGCACCGCGCATTTCCAGATATTGCTTCAGACGCACTTCCGGGAAGATTGTGGTGATGTGGTCTGCCCAATCCTTTGCCACAGGTTTTTCACCGGGCAGCTGGGGCAGTTTTCCCTTGAGGAATTTGCGGAAGCTTTCACCGACGGTGTTGATGTATTTTCCATCGCGCATCACGAAATACATGGGAACGTCGAGGGCGTAATCCACATAGCGCTCGAAACTCATGCCCGGTTCAAAGGCGAAGGGCAGCATGCCGGCACGGGCATTGTCGGTGTCGGTCCACACCTGCGAGCGGAAGGACAGAAAGCCGTTAGGCTTGCCTTCAAGGAAGGGGGAATTTGCAAACAGGGCTGTGGCAATGGGTTGCAAGGCCAGTGAGACACGGAGCTTCTTCACCATGTCGGCTTCCGGGCCGAAATCCAGGTTGACCTGCACGGTACAGGTCCGGAACATCATGTCACGGCCATAACGGCCGACCTTGTCCATGTAAGGGGCCATGATCTTGTAGCGGCCCTTGGGCATGACCGGCGTTTCAGCGCGGGTCCAGGTGGGCGAAGCGCCCAGGCCAAGAAAGCCTATGCCCAGCGCATCGCCAATTTCACGCACCTGGACCAGATGTTCATGGACTTCCTCGCAGGTGTCATGGACGGTCTTGAGGGGGGCGCCGGAAAGTTCAAACTGGCCGCCGGGCTCAAGCGAGACATTGCCCATGCCATGGGGATCGCTCAGGGCGATGATGTTGTCATTCTCATAGACGCCCTGCCAGCCAAAGCGGTCACGCAGGCCTTCCAGAAGGGCGCGAATGGAGCGTGGTCCTTCATAGGGAACGGGCTTCAATGTATCGGTTAGAAAGGGGAATTTTTCGTGCTCGGTGCCGATGCGCCAGTCTGATTTCGGCTTTGATCCCTTGCTCAGGGCCGCGATGAGCTGGGCCTTGTTTTCAATAGGCGCGCGCGCTTCCTGGGTGTCGGGAGTTGGTCCGCTCACTGTATCAATCCTTGTTGCCTTTTGCCTAGGGATGTAGGCGGTGGAACAGTTTCCGGCAAGTCAAACATTGAACGGCCATTCATCAGGACTTGTTATGGTTACCCCAATCCCCGGCAAGGGCTTGCACCAGGGTCAAGGCGGCAATGGCCGCGGTATCAGCGCGCATGATGCGCGGACCGAGGGAGATCGGAATCACGAAACTGTTGGAATTCAGCAATTTTTTTTCATCCTCGGTAAAGCCTCCTTCAGGCCCCACCAGGACCGCTGAAGGCGCTTGCAGGGTTTTCAGGCCTTCGAGCGGATTGGCGTCAATTTTGGTCTCGTCACAATACACCAGCGACCTGCCCTGTTCCCAAGATGCCAGAACATTTTCCAGTTTTTCGGGCTCCAGCACTTCCGGCACGTGCACCAGATTGCATTGTTCGGCGGCCTCAACGACATTGGCCCGCATGCGATCAAGGTTCACCCGCTCGGCCACGGTGCGGCTGGTCATGACGGGGCGCAGGCGGCGAGCCCCCAGTTCGGTCGCCTTCTGCACCACATAATCCAGGCGGGCGTGTTTGAGCGGGGCGAAGATGTAATCGATATCAGGCGGCAGCTTTGCTTCGGCCACACGCCGTTCGCAGCGCAGGGACACGGATTTCCTGGTCACCGTGGCCAGATAGGCAAGCCATTCGCCATCCTGGCCATTGAAGGCGCGCACCGTATCGCCCGCAGAAAGCCGCAACACGCCGGTCAGATAATGGGCCTGTTCGCGGTTGAGCATGATTTCCCCGCCTGCTGACAGGGTTTCCTTGATGTAAAGGCGGGGTGTGGTTTTCATAATCGCCCTGATGTAACACGGGGCCTATGATCGAGACCAGCCATCACATTGCCGACGCGGGGAAAGACAATTGGGTGGAACGCCTGTTGCCTTCGGTTGCGCAACCCTATGCCCAGCTCATGCGGCTGGACCGGCCCTTCGGCTGGTGGCTCTTGCTGCTGCCGTGCTGGTGGGGATTGTTTCTGGCGCAGGTTTCACAGGGTGGCGGCTTGCCAAACCTGTGGTTCGCTTTCCTGTTCTTGGTGGGCGCCATTATCATGCGGGGCGCCGGGTGTACGCTCAATGACATTGTTGACCGGAATTATGACGGGCGCGTTGCACGCACAAAAGGCAGGCCCATTCCTTCGGGCCGGGTGAGTGTGAAACGGGCCTTCGTCTTTCTCGCGGGCCAGTGCCTGCTTGGCCTTGCCGTTTTGCTGCAGTTCAACTTCCACACGGTCCTGCTGGCCATAGGGTCCCTGCTTATTGTTGCGATCTATCCCTTTATGAAACGCATCACCAATTGGCCGCAGTTGATATTAGGCCTAGCCTTCAACTGGGGAGCTCTTGTGGGCTGGAGCGCGGTTCAGGGTTCCCTGTCCTGGCCGCCGGTCATGATCTATCTCGGCGGGATTTTCTGGACGCTGGCCTATGACACGATCTACGCCCATCAGGACAGAGAAGACGACGTGCTCATTGGGGTGAAATCGACGGCCGTGCATTTTGGCGAAAACACTAAGGGCTGGCTTAGCGGCTTCTTTGTCCTCGCCCTCATTTCAATAGACGTGGCACTTTGGCTTGCGGACGCATCCTACATTGCCCATATGGGAGTGGTGTTTGCCGCACTTCACGCCGGGTGGCAGATCAAACGATTCGAAATGAACAATTCCGCCCTTTGCCTCCGACTGATCAAATCCAACCGCGAATTTGGACTTATCATTGCAAGTTTTCTTTTTCTGGATTGCCTTATCCCATGACTGACGACCTTCTCAGCCTCGCCCACGATGTTCTTGCACGCGCCCGGAAACTTGGCGCCGATTCAGGCGATGCCCTTGCCATTGACTCGCAAGGTACCGACATCGAGATGCGCGAAGGCGAGATTGAAAAGCTCGAACGGACTGAATCCCGTGGCGTGGGTCTGCGGGTTTTTATCGGCCAGTCGTCTGCGATGATCTCGGCAAGTGTTTTTACACCTCTGTCACTCAACCGTCTCGCTGAAACGGCTGTTGCCATGGCGCGCGCCACGCCACCTGATCCCTTCGCCGGCATTGCGGCCCGGGAACTGTTGGCAACGGACTTTCCCAAACTTGATCTGGTTTCAGCCTATCTGCCGGATTCCGAAAAACTGAAAACCCTCTCGCTGGACGTGGAGGGGGCCGCCCTGGCAGTGCAAGGTGTGAGCAAATCGGGAGGAGCTGGCGCCTCTGCCTCGCAACTCGAGATTGCCCTGGTGACAAGTGCTGGATTTGCCCAATCCTACCAGCGCACGGGAATTTCACTCAGTGTTTCGGCAATCGCCGGCGAAGGCACCGGGATGGAGCGCGACTATGATTACACGGCCGCCAGTCATTTTGAAGATTTGAAATCCGCCGCCGAGGTCGGAAAAAATGCCGGCGAGCGGGCTGTCAAGCGGCTCAGCCCACGAAAAATTGCGTCGCAATCGGTCCCGGTTATCTATGACCGGCGGGTCTCTTCAAGCCTGCTGGGTCACTTGTCCTCAGCCATCAATGGCGCGGCGATTGCCCGCGGCACGAGCTTCCTGAAGAATGAGATGGGCCAGCAGATTCTCGCCAAGGGCATTTTCCTCATTGATGATCCGTTGCGCCAGCGGGGCATGGCTTCGCGCCCCTTCGACGCAGAAGGGCTCCCAAGCCGCAAACGGGAATTGGTGGCCGACGGTATCCTCAATGGCTGGGTGCTTGATCTGCGCGCTGCGCGCCAGCTCGGACTTCCGCCGGCCGGCAACGGATCGCGCGGTCTCAGCAGCCCGCCCGGCCCTTCGACATCCAACTTGCATCTTGAACCCGGCACGCTGAGCCCGGAGCAAATGACCGGTTCAATCCAACAGGGCCTCTATATTACCGAGCTCATCGGAAGCAGCGTCAACCTGGTGACGGGCGATTACAGCAGGGGCGCATCGGGCTTCTGGATTGAACAGGGACAGCTGGCCTTTCCAGTCAGCGAAATCACCATTGCAGGAAACCTGCGTGACATGTTCCTGACGCTCGCACCCGCCAATGACCTGATTTTCAAATCGTCAACCAACGCGCCATCCTGCCGGGTCGATGGATTGACGATTGCTGGCACCTGAGCTAGGAGCCAAGCCATGACGACAGCGCCCAAAAAATCCGACTTGCCAAAACAACTTGTACACCTTGTCTTTGGCGGCGAGCTCAATGATATCAAGAGTATTGATTTCAAGGATCTGTCCAAGCTCGATGTGGTCGGATTTTATCCAAACTACGCCGAAGCCCACAAGGCCTGGCTGGGCAAGGCGCGGGAAACCATCGACAATGCCCAGATGCGCTACTTTATTGTCCACTTGCATCGCCTGCTTGATCCTGCGACGGCGACGGGCAAGCTCAAGAAAGCCTAGATCGCTCCCTCTTCCTGGGCGCGGCCAAGAGGATAGGCGGTGCAGGGATTATCCAGTGAAAGTTCCTGCAAGCGTATTTTCGCGTCGATGCAATCCTGCTTCATCTGCTTCACAAGGTCTTCCACCGAATTGAACTTCTGGTCTGGCCGGATGAGATCAATGAACTCCACCAGGAGAGTTCGCCCATAGAGGTCTTCATTCATGTCAAACAGATGGACCTCAAGAAAAGCCTGCCTTGTTTCGAAGGTCGGACGGTTGCCGAAGTATCCGGCGCCGGCCCAGGGTTTTGCATTTTTTTGCGCACCATCGCGCACGCGCACCGTGAAGATGCCGCGAATGGGTTCAGCACCCTCCTCCAGTACAATATTTGCCGTGGGAAAGCCCATGGCGCGGCCCCGCTGGTCGCCGCGCACAACTTCCCCCATCACGGTCCAATAGTAGCCAAGCTCACGGGCGGCGGCTGACATGTGGCCACGGCGCAGGGCGGAACGGATCGAACTTGATGAGAAGGGCGAGTTGATGTCGCCCTCGTCGGCCACCTGATCAACAATGGTTACGTCAAAGCCGAGCCCACGTCCGATTTCCTTGAGAACGGAAGGGTTGCCCTTGCGGCCACGGCCAAAATGAAAATCATAGCCGGTCACCACATGGGCCACTTTCATTCTCTCCACCAAGTGCTGCTGGATGAAGTCCTGCGGTTCCAGCAGCGAGAATGCCTTGTTAAAGGGCAGGCTCAGCACAAAGGAGGCACCGAGGGCTGCGGCGAGGCGGGCTTTCAGGGGGAGCGGCGTCAGCCGGAACACCGGCTCATCGGGCTTGAAAAAACTTCTTGGATGGGGCTCGAAGGTGACAATGCCCCAGGACCTGCCGAAGCGTTCGGCCTGCTCTTTCGCGATGAGGAGCAATTCCTGGTGGCCCCGGTGCAGGCCATCGAAATTTCCGATGGCCACGACGGCATGGAGAAAATCTGGGGGAATGGGCTCATTGGCCCCAAACAAACGCATTCAATCTCACTTCAACCACGCGACGACACAAATACCGTCGCTTCACCTTCCACAACGATCTTGCCGTTGACCTTGCAGAAGCAGGCAAATTGCGCCCGGCGCTTTGCCATATCAAGACTTACAACGCGGGCCAAGGCCGTGACGCTGTCGCCAATCCGGACCGGCGCCAGAAAGCGCAGGGTTTGCGACAGATAAATGCAGCCGTGGCCGGGAAGCCTGGTGCCGAGCACGGTGGAAATGAAACTGGCGGTCAACATGCCGTGGGCGATGCGCGACTTGAAGAATGTACCAGAGGCATAGGCCTCGTCCATGTGGACCGGATTGTAATCGCCGGAGACATCGGCAAAGCTGTTGATGTCGCCCTCCGACACGGTTTTCTCGTGGCTGGCTTCCATGCCCAGTTCAAGATCTTAAAAGAAATAGGATGACATTGCGCCAACCCCTCAACCCCAATATTGCGATGCAGCATCCTAGATTATGTCGCGCTGCAACACAAATCCCTATTCCCAGGTTAAGTGGTGGAGGATCTTAATGATTTTGGCGTCGGGCACTTGCGCCTGGACGCGGGCCAGGGTGGCATCGAGGCCGTCGGATGCATCCGTTACGCCATCGGCGATCAGGACAACCGCGAGGCCATAGTCGGCAGCTCCCTTGATATCTGTTTCCGGACCGTCACCGATGGCCAAAACCTTCGACTTGTCGATCGCATGGCCTGCGATTGTGCCTGCTATCTGGAGCGCCAGAGTGTAGATC
>JBAVOA010000317.1:0-5416 GCA_049691635.1 Aestuariivirga sp.
CAGGCCTTCATGTATTCCGGCGTGCCGAAGGCGGGGGCACCGGATTTCATGTCCACATTCGAGGTAAAGCCACCATAGATCACCGGGGCGCCCTTCCGGACAATCTGGGTGAAGGCCATGCCCGCAAGCGCTTCGGCATTCTGCTCGACAACGGCACCAGCAACGGTCACCGGGGCCATGGCGCCGGCCAAGGTAAAGGGCGTGATGCAGACGATCTGGTTGCGGGACGACATTTCGATAATGCCGCGCAGCATGGGCGTATCGAGTTTCAACGGCGAGTTGGTATTGACGATGGTGAAGAGCGAAGGCTCGCGTTCCATCTGTTCAGCAGAGACGCCGCGACCGATGCGGGCAATCTCGATGCCGTCAAGGATGCGTTCACTGCCGAGCGAATAGGCATGGAAAGGCTTGTCGGTGAGCACCACCATGTCACGCAAGGCCTCAAGGTGGCGCACCGAGGCATGAATATCGACGGGTTCAACGGGGTAGCCGGCAATGAAGCCGATGCAATTGAAATACTGGGCGAGCTTCAGGAATTTGCGGTAGTCCGCGTGATTTCCGGTGCGGCGGCCGCCTTCCATGTCAGAGCAATTGGGCGGGCTGCCGACGGTACCGAACAGCATGTTGGATCCGCCGATCTGGGCGTTATTTTCCGGATTGCGGGCATGGAAGGTGAACTGCGGCGGCGCGGACTTCATCAGGCCTTCGATCATGGCGGGATCAAAGCGCACCCGCTCGCCGGAAATATCAGCCCCCGCCTTCTTCAAAAGGTCGCGGGCTTCCGGCAGTGTGAAGTCCATGCCGATTTCGGACAGCACGCGCAGTGACGCGTGGTGAATGGATTCAACTTCATCGGCGGAGATGATCGCCATTGGCGGGAAGGCACGAGCCGCTTTCCGGCGCGGCAGCTGTGGAATTGCGCCCTTCACGCCGCTGCCAGCACCACGGCGGTTTGCAGCATCGCGCCGTCCACGCCGCGAGGTTTCCGGACTTAAGGGTTCATTGACAGCGTCAGTCACTTTGCTTTTCCTTTTTCGCGATAGGCCTCAAGGGTTGGATCGGCAGCAATCTGCTTCACCAGCCAGTCTTCAAAGCGTTTGATCTTCGGCTTCATGCGGTGTTCGCTGCTGCAGGCGAACTGCCACTGGTGGCGGTGGGGAACAAGCAGCGGGAATGGCTGCACCAGCCGCCCCATCTTGATTTCTTCCGTGGCAAAGGGACCAATGGTCATGGCAACGCCGCGGCCCTCGACAGCGGCTTCCTGGGCCAGGATGTAGCTATCAACCGCCAGGCGATCCGAAAGTTTCAGCCCCTTTACGCCAGCGGCCTCGAACCAGAGCTGCCAATCTTCCTCGGCCGTATAGACATAGAGCAGCTTGTGTTTTTTCAAATCCTGCGGGGTCTTGATGGCATTAGGCCCCTTCATCAGCTCCGGCGCGCAGACCGGCGTCAACAACGAACGGAACAAGGGCCTGTAGTAATGTTGCGGAGACTTGTTGCGGGCCAGAATAATTCCGGCATCCACATGCTTCTCGTCAAAGTCCCAATCAAAATAGGAGGTGGAGAGCCGCACCTTCATGTCGGGATAGCGCCGTTCAAAATCATGGAGCCGTGGAATGAGCCACTTCAGGGCGACGGTGAAATAGACCTGAATGGTGAGTTCATTGTCGTTCACGGCCGGGCGCAGGGCGCGCGTCTGGGTTTCGATCTGGTCGAAGGCCTCGCGGATTGCGGGGTAATAGATATGTCCGGCCTGGGTGAGTTCGGCGCGCCTGGCATCCCGGCGGAAGAACTGGATGCCGAGCCGCTGTTCCAGGGCTTTCACCTGGTGGCTGACGGCAGATCGGGTAATCCCGAGCTCGCCGGCTGCAAGCCGGAAACTGCCGAGTCTGGCGGCTGCTTCAAAAGCCGTCAAAGCACGCAAGGGAGGCAAGTCGCGTCTGGCCAAAATACTTCACCAATGGAGTGTCTGTGATCTACATAGCACCCGTGAATTCCACAAAATAAGCGCAATTTCAAGAAATTATGGTGATTATTTCTCACCACTCAGATAAAAATTGATGCCTTTTCAACAGCGCGTGAAATTGGCACATAATGGGCCCGATTCAGGAGCACAAAATGAGCGTAGTCGAAGACCTTTCCAAGCGCCGCGGCGGCCGTGAAGCCAGACGCGCGCTGCGGTCCAGGGAAATTCCAAGGGCTGAGGCTGCGGTTCGCCCCGGCATGGAAGGCGGGCAGTACAAACCACTCACCCAGCATAACATGGAACGCATTCATCAGGCGGCCCTTACCCTGCTTGAGACCGTCGGATTTGCCCAGGCCATTCCCAGCTGCGTGGACGCGATGACGGCCCGCGGCTGCACCATGACGGACAAGGGACGCCTGCTCATCCCGCGTTCACTCACCGAGGATATTCTGGCCAGCTGCGCCAGGGGCTTCATGCTCTATGGCCGCGACCCGCAGCACGACATGCAGCCCACCGGCAACAAGGTCTATTTCGGAACGGCAGGCGCTGCTGTGCACATTGTCGAGCCGGACACGCGCACCTACCGCGAGTCCCTGCTTGTTGACCTCTATGACGCGGGGCGCATTGTCGACACCTGCGAACACATCCACTTCTTCCAGCGCTGCCTGACGGCGCGCGACATGATCACCGGGCATGACCTCGACATCAACACGCTCTATGCCTGCCTCGCCTCAACCCAGAAACATGTGGGCACCTCAATGGTGGATCCGGCCCATGTGACCGAGTGCCTGGAAATGCTGCATTTCGTGGCGGGCGGCGAAGCCGCGTGGCGGGAGCGGCCTTTCGTGTCCCAGTCCAATTGCTTTGTGGTCCCACCGATGAAATTTGCCGAGGATGCCTGCCGCTGCCTTGAAGTGGCAGCGCGCGGCGGCATGCCGGTGCTCCTGCTATCGGCGGCGCAGGCGGGCGCCACATCGCCTGCCGCCTTGGCTGGCACCCTGGTGCAGGCGGTGGCCGAGTGCCTGTTCGGTCTGGTCTATATCAACTGCGTGGTACCCGGCGCCGTTGCCATTTGGGGGCCTTGGCCTTTTGTTTCGGATTTGCGGACTGGGGCCATGTCCGGCGGTTCCGGCGAGCAGGCCTTGATCACCTCGGGCTGCGCCCAGATGGGCCACTTCTACAATCTCACGGTTGGCTCGGCTGCCGGCATGTGCGATTCAAAGTTGCCGGATATGCAGGCGGGCTATGAAAAGGGCGTGACCGCTGGAATTTCCGCCATGACCGGCGTGAACCTGCTCTACGAAAGTGCTGGCATGCATGCCTCGCTGCTGGGCTTCTGCCTGGAAAGCCTGCTCATCGACAATGACATGTTGGGCGCCATCAACCGCAATGTGCGCGGCATCGAAGTGAATGAGGATACATTGTCGGTTGAAGTTATCCGGGAGGTTTGCCTTAACGGACCCGGCCATTTCCTCGGCAGCGATCAGACGCTTAACCTCATGCAGAAGGAATACATCTACCCCAAGATGGCCAACCGCATGAGCCCCAAGGAATGGATCGAAGCGGGCAGGCCTGATCTGGTTGAACGTGCGGCGGCGCGCAAACGGGAAATTCTCTCGACCTATTATCCCGATTATTTGCCGCGCGCGATTGATGATGTGATCCGGGCGCGGCATGATATCAGATTGCCGCGCCAGGTGATGGAAATGGGCGACCCGCGCTGGATAAAATAGGGATCAATGGAACATCCTGTACTCACCAGCATCAGGCGCGCCGGTTTCATGCCTTTCGGCTGGTTTGAACCCGCGGCCACTGACGCGCTTCCTGCGGATGCAAAGTTTGTCATTCTCATAGGCAATGCAGGAACGGACATGTTCCGCCGCTTTGCCCGCGAACGGGATTACACGGCCGAAAAAATCGACGACTGGACGCGCGACGTAATTGGCGGCCTTGCTGATGATCTTTCTGCGAGTGCCGTATTCCCCTTTGACTCACCACCGCTTCCCTTTCTGACCTGGGCGCGGCGCGCGGGTGCCGGCCATGTTTCACCACTTGGCCTCAACATTCATCCCACCTACGGGTTGTGGCACGCCTTCCGTGCCGCCCTGCTCTTTCCCGTGGCTTTCGATCTGCCCATGCAATCGGCGGGGGCGCATCCATGCGAGGCCTGTTCTGACAAGCCCTGCCTTTCGGCCTGCCCGGTCAATGCTTTTGATGGCACCTCCTATGATGTGGCGGCCTGCGCGGGCCATCTGGAAACGCCCGCTGGCGGGGACTGCATGTCCGGCGGATGCCTGGCGCGCCGCGCCTGCCCGGTGGGACAGGGCTTCACCTATCATCCGGTCCAGGCGCAATTCTTCATGCGCGCGTTTCGTGCGGCACGTCGCAATTCGGCTGGAAATACTGCCTAGTTCGATTATTCTCCTGCCATGTACAAAAACATTCAGGAGAAATTGGATGCTGGCCAAACCATCATTCTCGATGGCGGCACGGGCACCGACATCCAGCGGCGCGGCGCGCCGATGAGCGGCGAGACCTGGTGCGCCGAGGTTAATCTCACCCACCCGGACATCGTGCGCACCGTGCATGAGGATTACATCCGTGCGGGCGCCGACATCATCACGGCCAACACCTTTGCCTCCAGCGCGCTTTCGTTCAGCCATTATGGGCGTGACGATGACCTGCTGAAGATCGATATTGCGGCAGTGGCCATCGCGAGGCAGGCTGCGGCCGGAAAACCTGTGGCCGTTGCCGGTTCGGTTTCCACCATGCGGCCTGTGGAGCCGGGAACGGACCGCACCCTGAAGGACCGGGAATGGCCTGAAGCACAGGCCCGCGGCCTGTTCCGGCGCAAGGTTGAAAATCTTGCGCGGGCGGGCGTTGATCTCCTGATGATGGAGATGATGCGGGACGTGGATTACTCGGTCTATGCCACGGAGGCGGCGATTGCCACGGGCCTTCCGGTCTGGGTTGGCATCTCGGTTGAACGAAACGCAAACGGCAGGCTTGTAGGCTTTGGCCGCGAAGACCAATTGCTGGATGATGTCGCCAAGCGCCTGGCGGCAACGGGGCCTGCCGTCATGAGCATCATGCATACGTCTTCCAATGATACGGACGAGGCGCTTGATATATTAGGCCGGTATTGGAAAGGCCCCACCGGGGTTTATCCGGAGTGCGGCTATTTCAAAAGCCCTGACTGGCAGTTTGTGGACGTGATCACGCCGCAGGACCTGGTTGCGAGGTCCCATGACTGGCAGGCGAAAGGAGCAAGCATTTTTGGCGGCTGTTGCGGCATTGGGGCCGAGCATATTGCGGCCTTGGCAAGGGAGTTCAAGCCATGAAGACCGGATCATGCCTGTGCGGCGGCGTCGCTTTTGAGATGCGCGGGCCTTTGAAGCCTGTTACGGCCTGCCATTGTACGCAGTGCCGCAAGCAGACGGGCAACTACTG
>JBAVOA010000318.1:0-4717 GCA_049691635.1 Aestuariivirga sp.
GCCAATGGGCAGGTAGCCGTTCACCGGATCATGGGCGGAGGTCTGGTCGGTGACGGCATCGTGATGTACACCGCGATTCACCATGTCAGGCAGGATTTCAGCGGCATTGCCAAGCACGCCAACCGAAATCGGTTTGGGCGAACGCTTGATCATCTCCAGCGCTTCATCGACGGTTTTGGCCTGGGTGTCGAGGTAGCGGGTGCGAAGCCGCATCTCGATGCGTGAGGGCTGGCACTCGATGGCGATCATGGAGGCGCCTGCCATGGTTGCGGCCAACGGCTGGGCTCCACCCATGCCGCCGAGGCCCGCGGTGAGGAACCACTTGCCCTTGAGATTGCCGCCATAATGCTTGCGCCCCACTTCGGCGAAGGTTTCATAGGTGCCCTGCACAATGCCCTGGGTGCCGATGTAGATCCAGGAGCCCGCCGTCATCTGGCCGTACATCATCAAGCCCTTCTTATCGAGCTCGTTGAAATGGTCCCAGGTGCCCCAATGGGGCACGATGTTGGAATTGGCGATGAGCACGCGGGGCGCATCCCTATGGGTACGGAAAATGCCGACGGGCTTGCCGGACTGCACCAGCAGGGTTTCATCGTCCTCCAGGGAGCGGAGGCTGGCGACGATGCGGTCATAGGCTTCCCAATTGCGCGCCGCCCGGCCGATGCCGCCATAGACAACGAGCTCTTCGGGGCGCTCGGCCACGCCGGGATCGAGATTGTTCATCAGCATGCGCAAAGGCGCCTCGGTGAGCCAGGATTTGGCTGAGATTTCCGTGCCGGTGGGTGACCTGATGATGCGGGTGTTGTCGCGGCGGGTGTTCATTGGGGCTTTCCTTGGGCATTGACCTTGTAGCGGCTGTAGAGGGTGTAGCGGTTGGCGGGATAAATCAGGGTCGCAACAGTGACCACCTGGCCCTTGCTCCAGCTCCGGCGGTGAAGGGCAAGACAGGGTACATCCGGGGTGATGCCGAGCAGTTCCTGCTCCGCCGAGTCGGGCATGACGGCTTCCACGGAATGTTCGAGCTCATCAACTGGAACAGTGTTCAGGAGATAGGCCGTAGGCGTCTGCCGGGCGAAGTTCTGGATGAGAAAATCGGCGGCAATATGAGGGTTCACCCAACGGTTTTCGAGCTGGACCGGCAGGCCATCCTCGTCGTGGACGATGACGAGATGAAACACGTGTTGCGGTTCGGCCCATTCAAATTCTTCGGTAAAGAACCGGTTTGACAGGACTTTCTCGCGGGTGATGAGACGCGAGTTGTGTTTGTGGCCGCGAGCAGTGATTTCCTCGGCGATATTGCGGAGTTCCATCAGGCTGGTGCGGGCGGGCTGGGCCTTTACAAAGGTGCCAACGCCAGGGACCCGGGCAAGGTAACCGTCGCCGGCGAGTTCACGGAGCGCCCGGTTGGCGGTCATGCGGCTGATGCCGAAGGTTTCGACGAGTTCGTTTTCAGACGGCACACGCGAGCCTGTGGCCCAGGTGCCGGATTGGATATGACCGAGGATATGGTCCTTCACCTGCATATAGAGGGGCTGCATCTGGTTCATGGCAGGTGTCCCCGGACCACTTCGCCATTGCGGATGACGGCGGCGAGAGGATTGAAGCCCAGGGGGTAGCTCAGATCGCCGGGGCGCTGGACATCCCAGAGGGCGAGATCGGCATTCTGGCCGACGGCAATGGTGCCGCGATCCTTCAGGCCAAGGGCGCGGGCGGCATGGGCGGTGACGCCGAGCAAGGCTTCTTCCGGGGTGAGGCCGAAAAGGATGCAGGACATGTTCATGGTCGTGAGCAGGGAATGGACTGGAGAGGAGCCGGGGTTAAGGTCGGTGGCGATGGCGATGGGGACCTTGTGCTTGCGGAGCGCTGCGACGGGCGGGGCCTGCCTTTCGCGGAGGTAGTAGAAGGCCCCGGGAAGCAGCACGGCTACGGTGCCGGACTTGGAAATAGATTCGACTCCATCCTCGTCCAGATATTCGATGTGATCGACGGACAGGGCATTGAAGCGGGCGGCGAGTTTGGCTCCACCCAGATTGGAGAGCTGTTCGGCATGGAGTTTCACGGGGAGTCCGGCGGTTCTCGCAGCCTTAAAGACCAACTCTGTTTCGGCGACGGAGAAGGCAATGCCTTCACAGAAGGCATCGACGGCGTCGGCCAATCCGTCTTTGGCGATTTGGGGAAGGGCTCGGTCGCAGACCAGTTTCACATAGTCAGGGTGGTTTTCCTTGTACTCTTGGGGAAAGGTGTGGGCACCAAGGAAGGTGGTTTTTACGTCTACGGGGCGGAGGGTTCCAAGTTTTCTGGCGACCTTCAGCATTTTCACTTCCGTGTCGAGGTCCAGGCCGTAGCCCGATTTGACTTCGATGGTGGTGACGCCTTCGGCCAAGAGAGATTCGAGTCGACGCAATGCGGATTCGAGAAGCTGCGCTTCGGAGGCTGCCCGTGTGGCGCGTACGGTGGACATGATGCCGCCGCCGGCTTTGGCGATGTCGGCATAGGTTGCACCGTTCAGGCGCTGCTCAAATTCAGCGGCGCGGTTGCCGCCATAAACAATGTGAGTATGGCAATCGATGAGGCCGGGGGTGAGCAATCTGCCGCCGCAATCCAGCGCAGCGCCATTGGGTGTTTCAGTTCCCACCGAAGTGATCACACCGTTTGCAATCGCTACCGAACCCTTTTCAATAAGACCGTAGCCGTTGACCATGGTGGCGATAGAAAGATTGGTGAGTAGCACTGTTTGCCTACTTGTATAAGGTTGTATATACAGTATAGTAGCAAGCGTGACCCAACGCAAGTTCCGATTTTCATCCGCCCTCACAGCTTCCGGCTGGCAGAAGAATGTTGGCGTTTTTGTTGATGAAAACGGCATGATTGAAAAAGTTGAGGCGGGCGCGAAGGATGGAACGCTGATTGTGGGCATTGCCATTCCAGCCGTTCCGAATGCCCATTCCCATGCCCATCAGAGACTGATGGTGGGGCTGGCGGAGCGGGCGGGGCCTGGAGCCGATAGCTTCTGGACCTGGCGCGAAGTGATGTATGGCTTTGCGCTGAAGCTCTCGCCCGAGGACCTCGAAGCGGTCGCCGCCCAGGCCTATGTCGAAATGCTGAAATCTGGGTTCTCATGTGTGGGCGAGTTCCAGTATCTGCACCACCAGCCTGATGGCAGCGCCTATGATGAACCAACTGAGATGTCCCTGCGCTGCCTCTCGGCGGCGGAGCAGGCGGGCATTGCCATCACCATGCTGCCCACGCTTTACAGTTTCTCTGGATTTGGTGGCCAGGCGGCAACTGCAGGTCAGAGGCGTTTCGTGAATGACGCGGACCGCTTCCTCGACATCTACGGGACGCTGAAAGGCGTTTGTGGGGCCAACCCGCTGCGGCGGCTGGGCATTTCTCCCCATAGCCTGCGGGCGGTGACGCCGGAACTTCTGAAAACGGTGCTGAACGGGATTGAGGGGCACGCCCGGGTGCATATTCATGTGGCGGAGCAAAGCAAGGAAGTTGAAGATTGCTTGGCCTGGTGCGGCCAGCGGCCAGTGGAATTTCTGCTGGACCGGTTTGAGGTTTCCGGCCGCTGGTGCGCCATTCACGCCACCCATATGACGGAGTGGGAGACGGAAAATCTGACGGAGTCGGGTGTTGTTGCCGGATTGTGCCCTACAACCGAGGCCAATCTAGGGGACGGCATTTTTCCGGCCGATCATTTCCTGAAACAGGGCGGGGCGATTGCCATTGGCAGCGACAGCCAGATCACGATTTCTCCAGCCGAGGACCTGCGGATGCTGGAATATTCGCAAAGGCTAAGGGACCGGTCGCGCAACACGCTGGCCTCGGGGGCCGGGGCTTCAACGGGGCGCAGCCTGCTTGATGCGGTTCTCAAGGGCGGTGCGGCCTGCCTTGACCAGCCCATGGGAGCGATTGCGGTGGGTAAACGCTGCGATATTGCCGTGCTGGACGACGCGCATCCCGCCTTGATCGGGCGGCAGGGCGATGCACTCCTCGATACATGGGTCTTTTCCGCAGGCAATCCGGCGGTCAAGGACGTGATTGTTGGCGGTGTCCATGTGGTCGAGGACCGCCGCCATATTGATGAAGACCGTATTCAAAAGAGATTTATAGAAACCGTGAGGCGTTTGTCATGAAGATCATCGTTGGTGATACCGCAATTACCCTGGACCATGCCCGGGCGACTTTGGCTGGGCCTGTCTCGGTTTCCCTGTCGCCCAAGGCCAGAGTCCTTATTTCCAAGAGTGCCGAGACGGTGGCGCGGCTGCTCAAGACGGGCGACGCGATCTATGGGGTGAACACGGGCTTCGGCAAGCTGGCCAAGACGCGGATCGCGGCGGAAGATCTTTCAAAGTTGCAGATCAATATCGTGCGGTCCCATGCTGCGGGTGTCGGCGCTGCTTTGGACGAAAGCGTTGTCCGGCTGGTTATGCTGCTCAAGCTCAACGCCCTGTCACAGGGGGCTTCAGGCATTTCCTTGGTGGCAATGGAAACGCTGGCCGCGCTGCTGAATGCCGATGTGCTACCGGTTATCCCGAGCCAGGGTTCGGTTGGAGCTTCGGGCGATCTGGCGCCGCTGGCCCATTTGAGCCTTGTGCTGATTGGCGAGGGCGAAGTTATGCACAATGGCAACCCCCTGAGTGGCGGGAAGGGACTGGAAGCCGCCGGCGTCAAACCGGTTTCCCTTGGGCCCAAGGAAGGGCTGGCGCTGCTC
>JBAVOA010000319.1:0-4995 GCA_049691635.1 Aestuariivirga sp.
AGATGCATATAATTTCCTCAGAGCGACCAAACTTTAGGCAGTTCACTTGGCGCAGCAAGCAGCTTCAAGGCCGGAATCAAGGGTTTTCTCAAATCGAAGCCATCCACGCCCACAATCCTTGCAACGAGCTTGCCATTCCAGGCGCTCACGCCGCCCCAACCATCAAATATTTCACGCAAGGGCTCAAGAAATCTTTCCGCATCCGGTCCGGCAAAAACCACTGTGGCAAAGGCCGTGGCCCCGCCGAGAGCCGCCGCACCCTGCACCCGCACCGCGTCAAGACGCAGATCATCCGCATGGATCAGCCGTCCGTCACGGCGGATGCGCCAGCGGTCGTGCAAGGAAAAATCCGTCAGGCTTTCGCCCATGGCACGGCGCCCCAGAATGACCGTCTCGACTGCCAGCAGCGTCGCATTGCCCTGCAGATCCGCCTCAAATGACCGCGCCAGCCGCGCCCCGTCAAACAGGATCGTCTCCTGGGGCAGCCACAGCAGGCGCGCCTCACCTTCCCCAAGCAATCGCGTGGCGAGGCAAGTGGCACAATTCAGCGCGCAATAAATCTTCTCCGCCGCCTGCGTCGTAAGACAAAGATCGCTGACTGCCCGGGCATTGATTTCAAAACAATCGCCTCCGGCCAACCCCCCGGACGTATTGATGATGATCGCTTCGGCGGGTTGCGACGAGGTCCGCGCCGGCAGGCGCAGTTTCGCACAGCCCTCCTCACGCATCCGAGCCACCGCGCCGCCCGCGGCGATTTCAAGTATAATCGCTCCGGCACTGCGTTGCAGGTCGGTATCCAGCGTCTGAACCATTCCCATGGAATTAGCTTCTGTCAGATGAAGACCAGACACAAGCAAGAATCGAATCAACGCCAATGGCCAGAATAACCTTGAAAATCACCCTCTATTACGACTATCTCTATAGATATGATTTCACAGCGCGCCCGCTATGCTTTCAAGGCTGTCGTGGCCCTCGCCCGCGCCAAGCCTGGCGTGGGCCTGCAGATCCGTGAACTCTGCGAACAGGAGAAACTCCCTCGCAAATTCCTGGAGCAAATCCTCCTGATGCTGAAGGCCGCCGGTTATATTTCCAGCCGCCGGGGCCGCGATGGCGGCTATGAACTGCTGAAGCCTGCCGACCTCATCTACATCGGCCCCATGCTGCGTGCTGTAAACGGCCCGATTGCGCCTCTTTCCTGCCTTTCGCGCACCGCCTACCGCCGCTGTGCCGATTGCAAGGATGAAACCCATTGCGAATTGCGCATCGCCTTCGCCCAGGCCTACGAAGTCTATCTCGCCGCCCTGGAAAATACCTCGCTGGCCCAAATCATGCGCCAGTCCGATGCCATAGAATTGCCCAGAGTTGATGGCTTACTGAGTCCAGTTACGGCATAGGTCATTGATTTCCTTAATATAATACGACTTGTTCTTTATAACGAACATTCCTCTTGATTCTATACTAATTCTGTATAGTATTAGGTCATTGAGTTGAACCAAAGGAGATGCCCATGTCGCTCAAGCTTGTTCGCCGTACCGTGACCGTTGGTATTGCAGCCCTGGCTCTTGCCGCAGCCTTTACGCCAGCCTTCGCCGATACGGCCTTGTTGAACGTGTCCTATGATCCGACACGCGAATTGTACAAGGCCATCAACGAAGCCTTCGCCGCCGATTGGAAAACCAAAACGGGTGAAATCGTCACCATCAACCAGTCCCATGGCGGTTCGGGCAAACAGGCCCGCGCGGTGATCGATGGCCTCAAAGCCGACGTTGTGACCCTGGCGCTCGCCGGCGATATTGATGCCATCGCCGAAAAGGCAAAACTGCTTCCCGCAGACTGGGCCAAGCGCCTTCCCCACAACAGCACACCCTATAGCTCCACCATCGTTTTCCTCGTCCACAAGGGCAATCCCAAGGCCATCAAGGACTGGGGCGATCTGGCCAAGCAGGATGTCGCGGTCATTACGCCCAATCCAAAAACGTCCGGCGGCGCCCGCTGGAATTATCTCGCGGCCTGGGCCTGGGCCAACAAGACCTATGGCGGCGATGAAGCCAAGACCAAGGCTTTCATTACCGATCTCTACAAGAACGTTCCTGTGCTTGATACGGGCGCCCGCGGCTCTACCACCACCTTTGCCCAGCGCGGCATTGGCGATGTTCTGATTTCATGGGAAAGCGACGCGTTCCTTGCCCTTGATGAGTTTGGCGCCGACAAATTCGAAGTCATCGTGCCGTCGCTTTCGATCAATGCCGAAACGCCGGTCGCCCTTGTCGACGAAAACGTCAAGGCCAATGGCACGGAGAAGGTGGCCAAGGCCTATCTTGATTTCCTCTATACGCCCGAGGCCCAGAAGATTGCGGCCCATGCGCATTACCGCCCTTCGGACCCATCATCTGCCGATCCTGCCGATCTTGCCAAGTTCCCCAAGCTTGAACTGGTGAATATTGACGAAGCTTTCGGCGGCTGGGCCAAAGCACAGGCAACCCACTTTGCTGATGGCGGCATTTTCGACCTGCTCTACAAGCCCAGCAACTAAAGCGAAAATGGCGCAGTTCCTCCTCCCGCGCCTGCGTGAACCAAGTGTCATTCCCGGTTTCGGGTTGGCGCTTGGTTTCACCATTTCGATGCTCAGCCTCGTCGTGCTGATTCCGCTCTCTGCCCTTGCCTTGCGCGCCGCAAGCCTCGGTCCCGCCGGCTTCTGGGCCATCGCTTCGGACCCGCGAACCCTCGCTGCTCTGCGTCTGTCTTTTGGCGCGGCCTTTATCGCAGCGGCCATCAATACCATATTCGGGTTGTTGCTTGCCTGGGTTTTGGTACGCTACCGCTTCCCTGGCCGCCGCCTCTTGGACGCTGCAGTGGACTTGCCTTTCGCCCTGCCCACGGCAGTGGCAGGCATTGCCATGGCCGCTGTCTACGCGCCAAACGGCTGGATCGGCGCCATTGCCGGAAAACTCGGATTCAAAATTGCCTTCACTCCGCTCGGTGTGGTCCTCGCCCTCGTCTTCATCGGCCTCCCCTTTGTTGTGCGCACCGTGCAACCCGTCCTTGAAGAAGTGGAACGCGACGTTGAGGAAATCTCCGCTCTGCTCGGTGCAAGCCGTCTGCGCACGGTATTTCAGGTGGTCCTGCCGCAGGTCTATCCCGCCCTCCTGACCGGGGCATCGCTCGCCTTTGCCCGCGGTGTCGGTGAATATGGCTCCGTCATCTTCATCGCCGGAAACATCCCGATGGTATCTGAAATTGCGCCCCTCCTCATCGTCATCAAGCTTGAGGAGTTTGACTATGCCGGAGCCACCGTCATTGCATCATTGATGCTGGCAATATCCTTCGCCCTGCTGATGATCATCAACAAATTTCAGGCCTGGAGCCGCAGGAAACTGGGCGATGTCTGACATTGCGATATCAACCGGACGGCAACAGCGAAACGTCGCCAACGAAGGGCGTGGAACAAAACGCGTTCTCATCACTCTTGCCATTCTTTTTCTTGCGGGTTTCCTGTTTCTGCCGCTCATTGTGGTGTTTGTCGAAGGCTTCCGCAAAGGCCCCCTCGTCTTTCTCGAGTCCTTTGCCGATCCCGATGCCCTTGCGGCCCTGCGGCTGACCTTGCTGGTGGCGGCCATTGCCGTGCCGTTGAACGCGGTCTTTGGCATTGCTGCCGCATGGGCCATCGCCAAGTTCGAATTCCGCGGCAAGAACCTGCTGCTCACCCTGATCGATCTGCCCTTTTCGGTTTCCCCCGTCATTTCAGGCCTCGTCTATGTTTTGCTCTTTGGCGCACAGAGTTGGCTGGGGCCTTGGCTCAAGGCCAATCACATTGAAATTATTTTCGCCGTCCCCGGCATCGTGCTGGCCACAGTTTTTGTGACCTTCCCTTTCGTCGCCCGCGAAGTTATCCCCCTCATGCAGGCGCAAGGCACCAGTGAGGAAGAAGCTTCGCTCACCCTTGGCGCCTCCGGCTGGCACACCTTCTTCAATATCACCCTGCCCAACATCAAATGGGCCCTGCTTTACGGCGTGCTGCTGTGCAATGCCCGCGCCATGGGGGAGTTCGGCGCCGTGTCCGTGGTCTCTGGCCATATCCGCGGCCTCACCAACACCCTGCCGCTCCATATCGAAATTCTCTACAACGAGTATAATTTCGCAGCAGCTTTTGCCGTGGCAACACTTCTTGCCAGCCTCGCCCTCATCACCCTTGCTCTCAAATCCGCCTTGGAATGGCGCTATGCTGATCAGCTGGCGGCAACCAGTCATCACTAGATTCGCAGGAGAAAACCCATGTCCGTCACCGTAAACGTTAAAAATCTCCAAAAGAACTTTGGGCGTTTCCCTGCTCTTCGCGGCGTGTCTCTGGATGTCGGCGGCGGTGAATTATTGGCCCTGCTCGGCCCCTCGGGTTCTGGCAAAACCACGCTGCTCCGCGCCATCGCCGGCCTGGAGGAAACCGACATCGGAGAGGTTTTCTTCGGCGACATAAACGCCAATCAATTGACCTTGCGCGAACGCCGCATCGGTTTTGTTTTCCAGCAATATGCTCTCTTTAAACACATGAGCATGATGGACAATATATCCTACGGCCTGCGGGCAAGACCAAGAGCCTCGCGGCCTTCCAAGGATGCCATCCGGATGCGTGTGCTGGAACTCCTTAGCCTTGTGCAGCTTGATGGCCTCGAAGCCCGTTTCCCAGCCCAGCTTTCCGGCGGCCAGCGCCAGCGCGTGGCCCTTGCCCGGGCGCTTGCCATCGAACCGCGCGTACTTCTTCTCGATGAACCCTTTGGCGCACTTGACGCCAAGGTGCGCAAGGACCTGCGCCGCTGGCTGCGTGAACTTCATGCGCGCACCGGCCATACCACGCTCTTCGTGACCCATGACCAGGAAGAGGCATTTGAGCTGGCGGATCGCGTGGCCATCCTCAATGCCGGAAAGATCGAACAGATTGGCACGCCAAGCCAGATTGTGAACCATCCGGCGAATGCTTTCGTCGCGCAATTTGTAGAGGGC
>JBAVOA010000320.1:0-5312 GCA_049691635.1 Aestuariivirga sp.
CCATGTCACTGGCCGCTATTCGGCCTTCAACCGCCATCCCGTGGGGTAAAAACTTGAGCGTCGCTGATTATTTTGACTCCATGGACTATGGCCCGGCGCCCGAGTCCGATGCGGAAGTGCGGTCCTGGCTTGCGACTCACAACGGGAGCTTTGGCCATTTCATTGACGGGGCCTTTGTACCTGGCGCGAAGCAGATCGAAACGCACGAACCCGCCACGGGAAAACTTCTTGCCAGGATCGCCGATGGTTCAAGGGACGAGGTGAATGCCGCCGTTGCCGCCGCCCGCAAGGCGCAGGGGCCATGGGAGAAGCTTGGGGGACAAGTCCGGGCGCGCCATCTCTACGCGCTGGCCCGCATGCTGCAGCGGCATGCCCGGCTTTTTGCCGTTCTCGAAAGCCTCGATAATGGCAAGCCGATCCGCGAGACGCGCGATCTCGACGTGCCGCTGGCGGCGCGCCACTTCTATCACCATGCGGGTTGGGCCCAACTGCAGGAGACGGAACTGTCCGGCTATGGCGCCGTCGGCGTGGTTGGCCAGATTATTCCGTGGAACTTCCCGCTGCTGATGCTGGCGTGGAAAGTGGCACCTGCTCTCGCGGCTGGGAACACTGTGGTGCTCAAGCCTGCGGAATTCACCCCGCTCACGGCTCTGCTTTTTGCCGAACTGGCTCACCGGGCGGGCTTGCCGCCGGGTGTTCTCAATATCGTGACGGGTGAGGGGGCCACCGGTGCGGCTCTTGTCGCGCATCCGGGCGTGGACAAGATCGCCTTTACTGGCTCCACCGAAGTGGGGCGTCTTATCCGCAAGGCAACGGCGGGGACCGGCAAGTCCGTCACGCTGGAGCTTGGCGGCAAGTCGCCCTTCATCGTTTTCGACGATGCCGATCTTGATGGCGCGGTTGAAGGCGTAGTCGATGCCATCTGGTTCAACCAGGGCCAGGTCTGCTGCGCTGGCTCGCGGCTTCTGGTGCAGGAAGGCGTGGCGGCTGAATTCATCAAGCGCCTGAAGCGGCGCATGGGCAAGTTGCGTGTCGGTCATCCGCTGGACAAGGCCATCGATATGGGGGCGATCATCGACCCCATTCAGCTCAAACGCATTGGTGCGCTGGTTGACAAGGGTGTGGCCGAAGGGGCCGAAAAGTTCCAGCCGGAAATCGCCATGCCCGCAACGGGATGTTTTTTTCCGCCCACACTTCTCACCAATGTGGAAACCGCGTCGACAGTGGCGACCGAGGAAATCTTCGGCCCGGTGCTGGTGAGCATGACCTTCCGTACGCCCGATGAGGCGGTGATGCTGGCCAACAACAGCCGCTATGGCCTGTCGGCCAGTGTGTGGAGCGAGACGATTGGTCTGGCGCTCGATATCGCCCCCAAGCTGCAATGCGGCGTGGTGTGGGTGAATGCCACAAACCTGTTTGATGCCGCCGTGGGTTTCGGCGGCTACCGCGAATCGGGCTTTGGCCGCGAAGGTGGGCGTGAAGGAATCTACGAGTATCTGAAATTGAAATCCTGGGCAGCGCGGAAACCGAAAGCCGTTCTGCCCGCCGGCGCTGAAGCTGAAGTGAAGCCGAATTTCGATGAGCCTGCGGTCGACCGCACGGCAAAACTTTTTGTGGGCGGCAAGCAGGCGCGGCCCGATGGCAATTATTCGCGGGTCATTGTCTCGCTGTCGGGCAAGATCGTCGGTGAAGTGGGCGAGGGTAACCGCAAGGACATCCGCAATGCGGTGGCGGCGGCGCGTGCCGCCGAGGGTTGGTCGAAAGCCACGGCTCATAACAGGGCGCAAATTCTCTACTACATCGCCGAAAACCTCTCGGCGCGGCGCGATGAATTTGCGTTTCGTATCAAGGCGATGACAGGGATTTCTAATCCAAAGAAGGAAGTTGATGCAGCGATCAGCCGCCTGTTCAGCTATGGCGCATGGGCTGACAAGTATGATGGCAGTGTGCATTCGCCGCCGCTGCGTTGCGTGGCTCTTGCGATGAATGAACCGCTGGGCGTTGCCGGTGTGATCTGTCCTGATGAAGCGCCGCTTCTTGGCTTCATCAGCCTGGTTGCGCCATTGATCGCGATGGGCAATCGCACCGTGGTGGTGCCGAGTGAACGTTATCCGCTGGCGGCCACCGATTTCTATCAGGTGCTTGAAACTTCGGATGTGCCGGCAGGCGTCATCAACATCGTGACGGGCGAGCGCGCCGCGTTGCTCAAGACTTTGGCCGAGCATGATGATGTGGACGGACTCTGGGTGTTTGGTTCAAAGGAAGATTCGGCAAATGCCGAGAAACTCTCTACCGGCAATCTGAAGCGCACGCTCGTCGATCATGGGCTCGCGACGGATTGGTATGATGCAGCCTTCAGCGAAGGCCCGGTGCTGCTGCGCCACGCGGTGCAGGTAAAGAATATCTGGATTCCCTACGGGGAATAATCAGCGCATGGCCATGACCTTGTCCGTCGCCAGCCAGAAGGGCGGCAGCCAGGCCGGGATGTTGCTGAAAGGGAGCACTTCTGGTTTCAGCCTAATGCCGAGCTTCTCGCCCATGAAGGCGCGGCGGCTTTCGATGCGCTTCCAGGCTTCGGGAAATTTTGCCTTGAAGGCCGTGCGCATTTCCGCATCGGCCAAGGCCACGCCATCTTCGATGTTGGAGGTGAAATAGGCGGTGCCGGTTGCTGGAATGATATCGCATTGCAGCGCCATGCCCGAGGAGAGTTTCATCTTGCTGTTTTTCTTCACCGGCGAATGGACCCACTCGTCGAGGTGGATGAGGTGGCCGGGGTTGAGGCCGATGCCGAAGAAGGGATCGCCCAGGCGGCTCATCACGGCGTCGTAAATCGTTCCGCCTTCAACGCCGATACCGAGGGTTTCGTACCAGGCTGCGGCGGCGGCGAAATAGGGAGCCACGAGCTTGTTCACATAGTCGCGGATTCCTTCCGGCAGTTCGCCTGCGTCCTTCACCATAAATCCGGCGCGGCAGTTCAGCCCCCCCATGAGGCCCACGCCGATGACGATGGGATCAGCACGTTCGATCACCCGCATCGAAGGGCTCGGCAGGCCATATTTGGCGCGGGGACCCGCGCTCATGTTGACATGGACCGAGTGAGGGAAGCCATCGAGCGCCATGTTGCGGCAGGCCTCATATTCGCTCATGCCGGGTTTTGCCCCAAGGATCATGCGGTGGACGGCATTTGAGGTGAGGGTTGCGGCATATTCGAAACGCGCCAGTTGGTCGATCTCATTGGTCACCCGCAGGCCATCAGTGGGATGCATGAAGAGAAGGGCTGCGTTGGTGACGGTGCCAAAAGCTTTCAAGGTTTCAACGAGGTAGTGCGGGGTTTCAAACCACTGGGGATCGAACATGCCATTTTCGGTTTCAAAGCCTTTCCATCCGGCAAGGCCGATGCGCATATCCTTTTTCACCCCGGCCTCGCGTAGAATGCCTTCAAGGTCGCGATATTTTTCGCGGGGCTGGCCCATGAGGCTCAGGGGCTGCCAGAGCACTCGGTAAAAAACACCATTGGCGGTTTCGGCATAGGGATAGCCCTCGTTGCCCGCGAGAAGCATAGGTGTGCGGCCCGGAACGATAACATAAATGGCCTCCTCGAAACGCGGATCATAACCGGTGGCCCAGGAGATATTAGCCACATGCTCGCGGTCACCATAGATCACCAGAGCGTCGAGGCCCTGGAGGTTCATCCGCTCGAGTAACTTCCTGTAGCGGTCCTCATAGATGTCGCGGCCCAGTTCCGGTTCGGTTGTTGGAACGCCGAAATCGGGCAGGTTGATAGATGTCAGTCGGGCATGGCGCATGAAGTCTCCAGTGTTGAAATTGAGTTTAGATGATTGGCTTGCCAGGTCCAGCCCTGTGGCCTGCAGCCAGCAGCAGATCAAGTTTCAGCCTTGCCAATCGAGGTGCAATCGCCGTAGTCTCTAGCGCAACAGGCAGGCCATGTGGCGGATGCGGTACATCTCCCGGGGCCTACAAAAAAGACAGGGATGGAACATCATGACCAACGCAAGCGTCGGTGCGCGCGCTGCATTTTATCGCTCTTTCCTGATCGCCTGCTTTGCCATGGTTTTCGCTGTTTTGCTTCCCTCTGCCTCCAGGGCCCAGCAAAGCCAGGTTCCGCAAACCTGTCAGGTTGAGACCAAATCCTGCTGCAATAGCTGTGGCAGTTGCGATACAGGGCCGCACTGCCCGGCGGGCTATACGATGTATGACGATTACTGCCTGCCGGAATGTCCTGGCGGTTACCTGCGTTATCCCGGCTATCCGGGCCTGTGCCTGCCGCCCTGTGATCATGGCTGCCCGGAAGGTTACGACCATGTGCCGCTGCCAAATTGTCCGCAAGGCTATCACCGCGATCTCAGTAATCCAGAGGACTGCCTGCCTGACAGCAGTACCTACTACCCCGACAATTGCCCAGATGGGCTGAGCTATTCGCAGGAAACTGGAAAATGTTCCCCTAATTGCCCGGAAGGTACTTATCTTGCTGAAAACGGCCTGTGCCGCAGCTACTATGACAAGGCCTGCCCCGATGGTTACCAGCGCAACCCGCGCACCGGGGCCTGCGTACCCAACGGCGACTGGCCCGATGACTACAAATGGATTTGCCTACCGTCCTGCCCGCAAGGCTACACACGGGATATCTATCATCCTACCCGCTGCCTGCTGCCGCCGGAAACTTGCCCGGTTGGTTTTGAGAATTTCCGCCAGCAATGTGTTCCCGTTTGCGAGCAGGGCACCCAGCGCAATGCCTATGGCTATTGTCCGCCGCCGCGTTGCGAGGATGGCAGCTATCCGAACCTGCGCGGGGTTTGCAGCCCACCAAACTGCCCGGACGGCTATGAGACAATCCGGGGCAAGTGCTATCCGCCTTGCGATGAAAGCACGACCCGCAATCCGAACAATCCAGATCAGTGCGACCGTATTCCCGGCGACGAGCCCAAGTGCCCGGAAGGCAGCCGGCTCAATCCGCAGACCGGCGGATGCACTGAGGTGCCCCCACCGGTCATCGATTGCAAGCAGGGTCTGGTCTTCAACCTAAGGACCAAGCAATGCGAGCCGCCGCCGCGGATCGAAAAGGATTGTCCAAAGGGTTTTGTCAAGCTCAAGTCCGGAAAGTGCATGCGTATTGTGGAACAACCGCCGCCGCAGCAAGACTGCCCAAGAAACTTCTACTTCAATGAGAACACTGGTGATTGCGAACCGCTCCGGCTGAATATTCCCACGGCCTGCCCGGAAGGAACCGTCTTCAGCCGCAAACGCCAAGGCTGCGTTCCGATCGTTGATCAGCAGGAGCCAAGCTTTGACCC
>JBAVOA010000321.1:0-4765 GCA_049691635.1 Aestuariivirga sp.
ACCAGGAATTCAGTGAATGTAGTATTCTATTCAGTCAGCCGGAACCCGACGAAAGGCTTCTATCAATCCGGCATTCAGCTCGAAGTCCGGAATTAGCCGAGAGCTGACTTTCTGGCTCGCACAGCCAACTTCTGCTTCTGGCGCATTGCCGAAATTCAAACTGACCCACTGCCGCTGTTTTGAATGAGAATTCCCCATAGAAAGTATATATGTAAAATAACATACATATTTGCCGCATGATTTGTTTGACTTTGTGCAAAATAGAGTCCTATTCTACAGGTTGAAATCGCTCGCATTCGCGCTGCGAACAGGCCCTAACTGCAACTATCTCACAGGTAAAAATGTATAGACTTGATCAGAAACTCGCCCGAATCCATGCCGGAACCTACAAGCGCAGCGACTTCATCATTGCCGATGCCAAGGACGGCGATATGGGGCCAAGCATTCCAGGCTGCGGGCCCAAGCGCAACAAGGACGGCAGTTCAACACGATTTGTGACCAGACCGGAATTCCTGAACAATATCAGCGCCATCGTCGCCCAGGATGTGGTCGATATCATGTTGCTTTCGGCCTCCAATCTGGAAGCTTTGATTGAGAGGGGCGTTTTCAAGAACAGTGCCGTGAAACCCGCCATCCGCGCCAATGATACGACCGATATCTGGGTGGTGCGGCATGCGGACTATTCCAAGCAGCCGAGCCGCCCTTTCCGCAGCGCTTCGCTGTCGCGCGTGATGACGGGTTCACTGGATGCCAGCCCCGGAACGGCGGTTTCCGGAACTGATCTTGGACTTTACTCGATCACCTTCAACAACGACCTCACCCATGATTACACATCACTGGAGCATTTCAGCGCCTTCCGCGATGACGCGGCGCGCCATAATTTCAAGTATTTCCTGGAAGTGTTCAATCCCAACGTGGATTGCCGCATTGATCCGGCCCTTGTGCCCCATTACGTCAACGACTGCATCGTGCGCTGCCTCGCGGGCGTCACCAAGGCAGACCGTCCGCAATTCCTGAAGATTGCCTACAATGGCCCCAAGGCTTTAGAAGAACTCGCCTCCTTTGATCCGAGCATTGTTGTGGGTGTATTGGGCGGCGGCGCGGGCACAACGCGTGACTGCTTTGAACTTCTGAACCAGGCCGAAAAATATGGCGCACGAGTTGCCCTTTTTGGGCGCAAGATCAATCTGGCGGAAGATCCTTTGGCCATGGTTTCCTTCATGCGGGAAGTGGCCAGCGGGAACATTCAACCTCTGGATGCGGTCAAGGCCTATCACAGCAGCCTGCAGAAGAGCGGCCTCACGGCCATCCGTGCCCTGGCAGCCGATAGCGAGATTACCGAAAAGGTCCTGAAGGCAGGCTGACCATGGCGGACATCCAGCGCCGCGGGTTTATCACCGGCGGCACATGGTGCGTTGACAATAACCGGATGGTGACGCACTGGCCCGAAGAGGACGGCCATGCGCAGTTCGTGGCGGAAGAGCGCCATGGCGGCGGGTCCGGTTGCAATTTCGCGCTCAACATGAAACGGCTCGATTCCGCGATTCCGGTTGAGACAATCACCATTGTGGGCGACGATGAGGGCGGGCGGTTTCTGCGCGCGCTCGCCGCCGGTGCTGGCATCGGCCATGCGCAGATGCATGTTACGCCCGAAGTCGGCACGCAATGGACGGACGCTTTCGTTTCGCAGGCAACCGGACGGCGCACCCACATCTTCAAACGCGGCGCCTCGGACGTGTTGACGCCGGACCATTTTGACTTCAGCGCGACCACCGCCCGCTACCTGCATCTGGGGCTGCCCGGGGTGCACAAGCGGATGGACGCGCCTTGGCAGGACGATGCAAATGGCTGGGTAAGCGTGCTTAAAAAGGCCCGGGCGGCGGGACTCAAGACAAATCTTGAACTTGCCAGCATTGATCCGCCTGAACTGGCACATCTGGTCCGTCCATGCCTGCCGCATCTTGACTTAATCATTGTAAATGATGGGGAAATCGGCGCCCTCTCCGGCATGACCACCCTCCCCGGAGGCGTGACCGACGTTGCAGCTTGCACACTCGCGGCGCGCAATGTGCTTGAGAACGGGGCAATGGAAGTTGTCGTGGTGCACAGTCCGGCCGTTGCTATCTCCGTTGCCCGGGACGGAACAGTTGTCACGAAACCATCGGCAAAAATTCCCCGCGAACTTATCACCGGGGCAAATGGTGCGGGCGATGCCTTTGCGGCAGGTATGCTCTATGGCTTGCATGAGGGATTGACCGTCGATGACGCCCTAACGCTTGCACACGCCTCGGCTGCCGCATCACTGCGTAGTCTCTCCACAACAGGCGCGGTTGAAACCTGGCGCAAGTGTCTCGAACTCGCAAACCAATGGGGCTGGCGGAACCCCTGATACCGCTTTACCGTCGCTTCACACCTGGCAAGACGCAGAGCATTTCAAATAGCAGATTGGCCGCCGTGAGCGCGGTATTCCCTGAAGGATCATAGGGTGGTGAAACTTCCACGAGATCGCAGCCCACTAGATTTATCCCCCAGCAGCCACGAATGATCTCCAGGGCCTGAACCGTCGTGAGGCCGCCGATTTCCGGCGTGCCGGTGCCGGGTGCGAAGGCAGGGTCGAGGCTGTCGATATCAAAACTCAGATAGACCGGGCCTGATCCCATCTGCTTCCTCACCTCTTCCATCAGGGGCGTCAGCGATTTGTGCCAGCATTCCTCGGCCTGCACCACGCGGAAGCCCTGCTGGCGCGGCCAGTCAAAATCATCGGCGGCATAGCCGGTGCCACGAAGACCAATCTGGATACAGCGCTTGGTATCAAGCAGGCCGTCCTCAACCGCGCGCCGGAACGGCGTGCCGTGGGCAATGGGTTCACCGAACATGGCTTCATTGATATCCGCATGGGCATCCACATGGATCAGGCCCACGGGGCCATGCTTTTTGGCGATAGCACGAAGGATGGGGTAAGCAATGGTATGATCACCGCCCAGCGTCAATGGCTTGCAATTTTCGCTGAGAATGGCGTTATGGGCATTGGTAATGATGTCCATGCATTTTGGCAGGTTGAATGTATCGATCGCCACATCGCCGATATCGGCCACCATGAGGCTGTCGAAGGGTGCGGCGCGGGTCGCCATGTTATAGGGGCGGATCAGGCAGGACTCGGCCCTGATCTGGCGCGGCCCATGGCGCGTTCCGGCGCGGTTTGAGGCGCCAATGTCGAGGGGAATGCCCACGAAGCAGGCGTCCAGCCCCTTGGCTGTGGGTTGTGAAGGCAGGCGCATCATCGTTGCCGGCCCACCGAAGCGCGGCATTTCATTGCCGCCAAGAGGTTGGTTGAATGTGCGGGGTGTCATGACTGATTATCCTCGGCATGGCGATTGTCGTTTCGGCGACCTTACCGCACGAAACGCCGGGATGCCACTGGCCGCAATTGCCGAGACAGGCGCTGCAGCCGGTTATCAATGCGACAGCAGAACGGGAATATTCGCGTGCGCCAGCACATGCTGGGTGGCGCCGCCAAATATGTATTCCCGCATGCGGGAATGGGCATAGGCACCTACGACAAGGAGTCCCGCCCCGAGGTCATTGGCGTGCTGCAGCAGGGCCTCGCCGGCATTGACCCCTCCGGCCGCCAATCCTTCCGCCGTAGCCTTTATGCCATGCCGGGCAAGCGCAGCAGCCGCTTCGGCCCCTGGCACTTCTCCAGCTACGCTCCGCTCCTTGTAAGGGTCGACCCACACCACGCGCACATCTTTGACACCCTGTAGCAGCGGCAGACTATCAAACAGGGCGCGGGCCGCCTCCCTTGTTGCATTGAAGCCTGCAACCACTGATTTTATCTCCGCGAGAGCGCCTTTTTGGGGGACTACCAATACCGGTCTGCCACTTTCCATCACCACATGGTCGACGAGGCCCGGTTCGATATATGAAACAGGGTCTTGCGCGATTTGACTCACCATAATGAGATCAGCAGCGCGGCCATGCTCCATCAGGCTTGGGGCTATTTCCGTATAGAGTGAACCCACAGTCCGCCATTCGCCCTTCAAACCCTCCTTCCGCAGCATCGTCTCGAAGCGCGCCTTCACGGCGGCAACGTTGACTTTGAAATACTGCTGCCGGGTGTCATCCAATGCAGGCGGCGAGGCAAACCCCACTTCCGGATAGATTGTGACGGCCGGAATCACATAGCAGCCTATCAGGTGGGCATCGCAGATCCTGGCAATCCGCGCGGCCGCCTCCAACATTGGCTCTACGCGAGGGACATCGTTGAGTGAAACGAGGACGGTTTTATAAGCCATTGCTGCTGCTCCACATGAGATAGAATTACCCCTGTCTAGTTTGCCGGTGTACCAGACCGGCGCATTGACGCCGATCAATGAAAACGCGAGGTCAAACCACGCAGCTTCAGTTCAGGTCAAACACGCCAGCCTGAAAGCAACCGCGTAAGTGTGGAAAACAAGATGGAGGGATCAATTGGTTTCTCAAAGAACGCTGCGGCCCCTGCACGCTCAGCGCGTGCGCGCGTTTCCGGGTCACCTAGACCGGTCATCAGAATGGCAGGCATATCGTGACCACGCCCCCGCAATATCTCCAGCAAAGTGAATCCGTCAGTTTCCGGCATGTTGACGTCTAGAATGACGAGATTTGGCAGGCCCTCACTGCAATCCAGCAAATCCTGGGCCGAACCAAATGCAATTACCTGCATCCCCTTGAGCGTCAAATAGGCATCCAGTGAGTCCCGGACTGCGTCATCGTCATCAACGATATG
>JBAVOA010000322.1:0-2074 GCA_049691635.1 Aestuariivirga sp.
ATTGAGGACCAGGCCCAGGTTGACCGGCTGGTGGAGCTTGAGTGTGACTATGGGCAGGGATTTTTCATCGGCCAGCCCATGACCGCCAAGCAGGTGGGCGAATCCCTGACATCGGTGCCCTATGTGAAGGGCCACGGCCGCACCGCCATGTCAAACCTTTGGGAGCGTGCAAATCACGAGCCGGTTCCTGTTGCAGTTGAGGCTGAATTGACGGTCGACGCAATCGAGAAAGCGGCGATTGAAAAAAATGCCGAATGGCAAGCCATGAAGGAAGCGGCCTTGGCCATTCAGGCCGAGAAGTCAGCGGTGAAGTCCCCGCCGCCTGGCTCTTCGCCCATGGCACCGCGGCTGCTCAAGACCGTGCTGGAGGAATTGCCGCCCCTTCCGGTGCCGGCTGAAAAACCTGTCAAAGTTCCCAAAAAGAAAATGCCCTCAAAACGGAAAAAAGCACCCAGAAAAGAAAGCCCCGAGGCCTCAGGCGTGGCCTGAATCAGCGGAGAGCATCAGCGGATCAACCCCGATCTTCTTTAGGGCGCGCGCATATTTTCCGTCATTGTCGGTGCCAAAAATAAGGTCATCGTCAGCCTCGCAATGCAGCCAGCCATTGTGTTGTATTTCATTTTCAAGCTGCCCGGCTACCCACCCCGAATAGCCCAAAGCCAGCATGACCTTGATGGGGCCATTTCCCCTGGCAATGGCCTGCAGGATTTCGATGGTGGCGGTAAGTGCGATGGTGTCGTTGATGGGCAGGCTGGTATTGTTGGTCAGATAGTCGGTGCTGTGCAGGACGAAACCCCGGAATTGCTCGACCGGCCCGCCAAACAGTACAGGCAGATTGAGCACCGATGGCGCCAGGCTGCGGACCTCTTCCGAGGGCACGATTTTCAGCTGGCCGACAAGATCGGAAAAAAACATCATGGGCGCTGCTTTGTTGAGAATAATGCCCATGGCGCCGCTTTTGCTATGGGCGCAGATGAAGATGAGCGAACGCTCGAAACGGGGATCGCCAATACCCGGCATCGCGATGAGGATTTGGCCGTCAAGATAATGCGAAGCAGTCATGAGCCCATTTTAACTGTATTTGAAACTTTAGAAAAGCACGCCATTGTGACGGGAAATTGATTTGGAGATCGGGAGCCACTTCCCCTAATGCAGCTTATGAACCGCAGACATGCCCTAGGGGTCCTCGCCGCCGCATCATTTTTAGCACCCTCTGCGCGGAGTGCCGTGGTGCAGCCCTTCCGGATGTCGTTGCTCGCCGGCAGCCTGAAGGAAGGTGTGTGGCAGGCGGGGATTCTTATCGCGCTGGAGCCCGGCTGGAAAACCTATTGGCGCATGCCCGGTGACACGGGTATTCCGCCGAGTTTTGACTGGATCGGCTCAACCAACAATGCAGCCGTCGAAGTTGATTTCCCCGTTCCCCGCCGTTTCAACGATGAAGGAGGCGAAACAATTGGCTATCACGATCAGGTCCTGTTTCCAATTTTCGTAAAGCCGGGCAACTTGAATGATCCAGTGCATCTGCAGCTCAATATGTTCTTTGCCGTCTGCAAAGAGGTCTGCATCCCTGCTAGGGCCAATGCTGATCTCCTGTTGAACGCATCCTTGGAAAATCCGGCGTTGAACGACTGGCAGCAGCGCGTTCCCAAAGCCCTGGCAACGGGCACTGCCCCTCCCGTGACGGCAGTTCGCCTCGAAACACGCCAGACCAAGCCCATGCTCGTGTTAAGCCTGAGCCAGGAAGTCCAGGACATTTTCGTCGAGTCCGAAACCACGGCCTATTTTGGAAAACCGCAGTTTGACCTGGCACCGCAGGAGGCATGGCTGCCGATCGGCAATCTCAAAGACATGCAAAAACTCCGGGGCGCTGTCCTGAAATTGACCCTGTCATTCGGCGATTCAGGCGTTGAACAAACGCTGGTGATCACCTAAATCAGCCCCACCATTCATCTCAATCAGGATTATCCCATGACCATTGCCGTTGGAGACCGTTTGCCCCAGGTGGAGTTTTTGGCCATGACGGGCGACGGCCAGCAGAAGATTTCAACCGATGTCATATTTGCCGGCCGCAAGG
>JBAVOA010000323.1:0-4650 GCA_049691635.1 Aestuariivirga sp.
GCCATCTCAAATCCATCATTCTCGACGAACTGCACTCGCTGGTGACCTCAAAGCGCGGCGTCCTGCTATCGCTGGCCCTCGCGCGCGTTCAAAGTTTTGCGCCAAACGCACGGCGCATCGGCCTGTCGGCAACGGTTGCCGATCCACAGGCATTGCAAAGCTGGCTGGCCCCGGCTGGCCAGCCGCCGGTTCCCCTTGTGCTGGGACAGGCAGGAGCAGCGCCCCGCATTCGCATTCTGAAATCAGCCGAGCATGTGCCGTGGTCGGGACATTCATCGCGTTACGCCATCGCCGAGGTCTATGAGGAAATCGGCCGGGCGAAGATGACGCTGATTTTTGTCAATACGCGAAGCCAGGCCGAAATGGTGTTCCAGGGCCTGTGGGAAGCCAATGAAGATCACCTTCCCATCGCACTCCATCACGGCTCGCTTGATGTGGGCCAGAGGCGGAAAGTCGAAGCGGCAATGGCTGCGGGGAAACTGAAGGCTGTCGTGTGCACGTCAACCCTCGACCTTGGCATTGACTGGGGCGATGTGGATCTTGTCGTCCATATGGGAGCGCCGAAGGGCTCGAGCCGATTGCTGCAGCGTATAGGACGTTCCAATCACCGGTTGGACAGTCCCAGCGAGGCTCTGCTCGTTCCCTCCAACCGGTTTGAGGTGCTGGAATGCGAGGCGGCCCTGCAGGCGGCCAAGGAGAACGCCCAGGACACGGAATATCCGGCGGTCCTCAAGCTTGACGTTTTGGCGCAGCACATTCTGGGTTGCGCCTGTGCTGGACCGTTTGATGCCGGCCAGTTATATGCGGAAGTCTCGAGCGCATGGACCTATCGCAATCTCACGCGGGCAGATTTCGATGCGGCAATAGATTACGTGGCAACCGGCGGCTACGCCCTGCGGGCTTACGAAAAATATGCAAAGCTGAAACGCCGGGCTGATGGGCTTTGGCGATTGACCCATCCGCTGATTGCCCAGCAATACCGCTTGAACATGGGAACCATTGTCGAGGCGGAAATGCTGAAGGTTCGCATTGCCAGCGTCAAGCGCCGGCTCGGCAAGCGGGTTGTCACCGGCGGGCGCAGCCTTGGCGAACTTGAAGAGTGGTTTCTCAGCCAGCTCGCCATCGGCGACACGTTCCTCTTTGCCGGAGAAGTCCTGCGCTTTGAAGGCCTCGATGAATTCGGGGCGCTGGCCACGCGGGCCCATGGCAGCGACCCGATGATCCCCTCCTATCAGGGCGGAAAGTTTCCACTATCGACCTATCTGGCGGAGCGGGTGCGCGAAATTCTGAGCAGCCCGGCAAAGTGGAAGACTTTGCCATTGCAGGTTCAGGACTGGCTTTCGGCGCAATACCGGAAGTCGGTGGTTCCGCAGGCCCAGCAGATGCTGGTTGAAACCTTTCCACGGGCGGAGAAGCATTATCTGGTGTGTTATCCCTTTGAGGGGCGTCTTGCCCAGCAGACTCTCGGCATGCTGCTCACGCGGCGTCTGGAGCGCTGGGGGGCGCAACCCCTGGGCTTTTCCGCATCAGAGTATGCGCTGGTCATCTGGACCGTACGCGATCTCTCGCTGATGATTTCCTCCGGGAAGCTTTCGCTGCAGAAGCTTTTTGATGAGGATATGCTGGGAGATGATCTGGAAGCCTGGCTGGCGGAATCGAATTTAATGAAGCGGACTTTTCGCAATGCTGCGATCATTGCCGGACTCATCGAGCGGCGCTGGCCGGGAAAGGAAAAATCCGGGCGGCAAGTGACTGTCAACTCGGACCTGATCTACGACGTGCTGCGCTCGCACCAGCCGGACCACATTCTGCTGAGAGCCGCATGGGATGATGCCGCTGACGGGTTGATCGATATTCACCGGCTGGGCGCGCTGCTGAAACGCATCAAGGGGCAGATCGTGCACCGTCCGCTGGATATGGTTTCGCCCCTTGCAGTTCCCGTGCTGCTTGAGATCGGGCGCGAATCAATTTACGGCGAAGCCCATGATGCCCTTCTCGCCGAAGCTTCCGGTGCCCTCATCGACGAGGCCATGGGGCTTGTCTAAGGAGCATCGCATCACCCTCAATGGACTGGATCTCGTGCCCGATCTCTCCGGTGCGCTCTTCGTGCCGGAGTTCAGGGCCCTGCTGATTGCGGACCTGCATCTGGAGAAGGCCTCCAACATGGCCAAGCGCGGGGTGCATTTGCCGCCCTATGACACGCGGGCCTCGCTTGCGCAGCTGGAAGCGGTGATCGCCCACGCAAAGCCGGAGCAGTTGATTTTCCTCGGCGACAGCTTCCACGATGACGGGGCGCGCGACAGGATTGCCGACACAGACCTGGTGCGCCTTCGCGCCATTTCGGAAAGTGCTGCAACAATCTGGATTACGGGCAACCATGACCCCCATCCGCCAAAGGACATTGGCGGCCGGATTGCCGATGAAGTCGTGCTTGGCGGCGTTACACTCAGGCACCTGCCAGGGATTCTGCAAACGGAGGAATTTGAGATTGCGGGCCATCTCCATCCCGGAAGTGCGGTGAGCCAAAGGGGGAAGCGCATTCACTGCAAATGTTTCATTGCCGACAGCTGGCGCCTCATCATGCCGGCGTTTGGCAGTTTCACCGGCGCACTCAGCATATCAGCGCCGCCGTTTACCGGCCTCTTCACGCCGAAGAAATTCCACGTGTGGATGCTTGGACAGAGGGAAATCTACAAGTTCCCGGCGGCGCGCGTCAGGTAAGGCCGGTATCAGCCCAATTTTGCCTGAAGCTTGCTGATCAGGTCTTCGCTGACCTCTCCGGTCACTTTCATGCCGGACTGCAGCTGAAACAGGCGGATGGCATTTGTGGTGCGCGTACCCATCTGGCCATCGGGTTGGCCGATGTTGAAGCCCAACCGGGTCAACAACTGCTGGGTCAGGCCGATCGGATCGACCGGTTCGTTCACTGCCACTTCTTGTTTCTGGACGGGTTCGATAGGCGTGATCTGGGTCAGCGATGGGGTGTTCTGCCAGGCGGCGTCCAGGATCGTCACGACATTGGCATTTTCGGGTGCCTGCTGCGGAATCCATGACTTGGCCTTTGCCTTGACCGTTTCCACGACGGTCGGCGACAGGTTTTGCGAAAGGACCTCGGCACGCTTTTTGGCATCCGCATCGTCCTGGCGGGCGGCCAGGAGATACCAGAACAAGGCTTCATCCACATTGGCTTTGGTTCCAAGGCCCCGCTCATAGAGGACGGCCAGGTTGAACTGGCTGTCTTTCAAACCATTCTGGCTGGCCGCAAGAAACCACTTATACGCTGTTTCGTAGTTCGGCTTTCCAGCCTCAGTTCCAGCGGCAAGGACTGCGGCGTTGTGCATGGCTTTGACATTGCCCTGCTCGGCAGCTCGCTCGTACCAGATGAGGGCCGTCGCTGCATCCTGCGGCACGCCACGGCCCCGCTCAAAGAGGGTGGCCAGGCGATACTGGGCGGGTGCCAATCCGGCAAGTGCTGCCTTCTGATACCAACGGGCCGCCTGGATCACATCCTGCGTCACGCCCTCGCCATCCAGAAAGCGCGTGGCGATAACAAATTGCGCCGAGGGATCACCTCTCTCCGCTGCGCTCCGCAGGGCTTCGGAACCTATTTCCGCAGGCGGCATTTCACCTTCGGCAGAAGCGGCACCCGGTTTAGCGACGATGGAAGCGAGTGTCGCCTCGGTTTTTTGTTCCGGCAATGAGCCGGTCAAAAGATCATCTATGGAGCTGGGGCCGCTTTGCTCGTCTGATGGCGTTGCGTCCGTCGCGTTTTCCGCAAGAAACTGACTTTCTGTCCCGCTTGCGGGCATGACGGCATTGCTTTGCTTTGCCGGGAGGCGAGGCTGCGCTGTGTCTTCAATTTTTGCCGGGTCCGTCGTCGACGTGGACCTGTCCGACTTGTTAAGCATGTTGAAGGTGAAGGCCGAAACGGCCGCAAGCAGCAAAAGCCCCGCCAGAAGAAGCGTGCGGCGCTTGGTGTTGCCAGTATTGGCGGCAGGCTTGATTTCGGGCGGCAGCTTTTCACCGGTATAGAGGTCCTTGGCAGGCTTTGACGCCGATTTCAGGAAGGGCAGATTGAAACGGCGGGACGATTTGGTACTCGGCGCAAAGGAGGCCAGAATACTCTTCTGGGCGGATGCTTGGGCGGCGCGGCGCGCTGCGGCAATGAAATCATCAGTTGCTGCTTCGGGATCGTCGGACAACGGGACTGCTGTCTCGCCGCCAGATGGCAGCGCCGATTTCGAAAGCCAATCGGACAAGGGATTGCTTTCCAGCGTTGGTCGCGCATCCAAAAACGGATTGGCATGGCTTGCCGCGCCGGTATGCGGCTGGGATTGGGCCACGTGCTGTTGGGGCGCGGGTGCATCCAGCATCGGATCGGGCTGGCGGGTTTCATTTTGCACGGGGTGGGTGGGGGCGTAGTGGTGGACCTGGGCAGCCGCGGCGGCAACCTGTTGGCCAACGGCTGCGGTTTCCAATTCCGCAAGCTTGGTCACGATCTGCTCAAGCGTGTCATGGACGGCCTGCAGCGTTTCCTGGTTGCGCTGGTCAGCACTCGAGGCGCTTTCGCGGACAGCACGCAGGCCATCTTCCAGGGCCAGTAATTCCGGGGAGCTCGCCAAAGCAAAGGGCGCTGCACCGGGTGTATTG
>JBAVOA010000324.1:0-8942 GCA_049691635.1 Aestuariivirga sp.
ATACAAAGGTATGCGGTTTGAAATAGAGTTCAAGCGCAGAATTTATGAGGTCGCCGACATTGGCCAGCTTGAGCGTGTGAATATAACTCGCGAGATCAATCACATCCACGGAGCGCAATTCAAGCGCCACTTCCTTCAATGACTCGTTGATTTGCCTCTCGAATTCCTGATAACGCTCAACGCTGGTTATACTCATGTCAGTTTCCTCTTTGCCCGACCAAACTATTCACTTTTTTCATTTGCAAGAAATGGATCAATTCAGCCACTGCCTTGAAAAACTCTTGTGGAATCGTTGCGTTGACATCAACCTTCTCGTACATGGCGCGCGCGAGCGGCTTATTTTCAAGAACGGAAATTCCATTCTCCTCGGCAATTGCGCGTATCTTCAATGCAAGGCCGTCGCGCCCCTTGGCGAGTACCACGGGAGCGCCGCCCTCGCTGCGTACATACCGCAGGGCAACCGCATAGTGCGTCGGATTGGCAATAACCATGGTTGCCCGCGGAACCGCGGCCATCATGCGGCGGGATGACCTCTGGCGTGCCAACGCCTTGGCCCGCATTTTGACCATCGGATTGCCCTCTGCCTGCCTGTGCTCTTCCTTGACTTCCTGATGGGACATCCGCAGGTCGCGACGCCAGGCCATTCTGCTCCAAACCGTATCCACGGCCGCCAGCACGAGCGCGGTAATCGCAACAGATGAAACAAGTTTGACGGTGATTTCAAGAATGATCGCCGGAATCAATTGCGGCGGCTTAATCATCGAGCTGATCGCTTCGGACATTTCTGATTTCACGATTACATAGAGGATGAGAGAGATAGAACCAAACTTGAAAAGCGATTTCAGGAAATCTACCGCACCACGCATGCCAAAAATTCGATTCCAACCGCTTCGAATCGAAAGCCGCGATGCCTTCGGTTCAATTCTCTCAAAAGTAATCTGAAACGGATTCTGGATGAGAGATGAGATTACCCCTCCTGCCATAAGAACAAGCAGCATAGGAAGTATATAACCAAGTGCCTGATGGGCGATCGGCGTCAGGAGTTCCGCCACATCGAGCTGGCTTTCAAGTCTGCGGGTGCCTACTTCGGCAATGAGAGATCGCAGCATCTGTTCGACGCCAGCGGCACTGCGGCTCAGCATGAGGCTGCAGACTATCAGGATGCTTACAAGCGAAAGGAGAACCGGCACCTCACGCGACACCGGTATATTGCCCTTTTCAATGGTATCCTTGATTTTTTTCTCAGAGGCGTCCTGAGTTTTACTGTCGCGATCCTCATCCTCACTCATGCTGCATCCTTGGCGGCATCTTTGGGTATATCTTCCGCAGCAGGCTCTTCAATTGATATTTCGCCGTTAGAGGCCAGTCTTAGAGCAGTTTCAGCAATTGCCCGCCGGGCTGCGGCCACCTCCTTGGTGACATCGCCTTCGGCCCCGTTCAGTTCCGCCTCAATCATCCGGCGCGCCCGCGCGCCCAGAGAAGACAGGATGATTTCCTTGAGCTCTGCCTCTGCGCCACGCAGCGCAATCATGACCTGCTCCGTCTGAACTTTGTCAAACAGGATCAACCGGTACTTCTGATCAAGCTTAATGATATCTTCGAATGAGAAGAGCAGTTTCTTGAGAGCTGCGGCCTCGCTTGGTCTTGCGACCTTCAGGCCTTCAAGAATCATCTCGACTTGTTCCTTGTCCATCTTGTTAAGAAGCGTCGCCATTCGTGCGCGGCCTTCTTTTTCCAAACCTGTATCGGCCTGGGTCAACAGGTCAGTCTGCAGGCATATTTGGACGAGTTTGTTCGGTTCGGCCTCAACAAACTGCATCTTGAGAAGGCGACGGGTGACTGAATCCCGCAATTCCCGAGGCAGCATTGATACAATTTTTGCAGAAAGATCGAGGTCAAGTTTCGTGAGGATGTATGTAATGGTCTGCGGATGTTCATCCAACAGATATGGAACAAGCGTGTTTTCGGAACCTGTCGTGAAGTTCGGCCATATCGTCACGAACTGCACGTCTTCGGCGCCGAGGATCTTGTTCACTTGATCGGCCGGGAGTGCTTCCGCAAGAAAATTCCTGGTTTGCTGGTCGCCGCCGCACAAGAGCACGGGCTTACTCATCTCTGCGGAAAACTCTTCCACCAGGTTTCTCAAAAATGTCGAATCAATTTCGTCCAATGACGCGGCTGACGTCGCAAATTTCCGGATTTCTCCTGGGTCAAACTCCTTCAATAACCGGGAACCAAATGAACCGCCGAGGGCAAGCAGAATAATTGCTGCCTTGCTCGCCCGTTCGTTCATCTCCTCCTGGACCAAGACGCTTACCTATCCCCAACTACACTGTTCTTGAGGACGAGGTCTTGCTTGAACCGTTCGATGAGACATCCGTCAGCGAAATTCCAAGTTGACCGGTTTTCTCGTTCACCACAACAATTAGGCCGCGCGCGACCTCATTGCCGTTCACCAGAAGTGTAACCGGTTCAGAAAGCTCCTTGTCCAGCGCCACAATGGAGCCGGGGCCGAGCGACATGACCTTATGAAGCGACATTCTGGTCGAACCAAGAATGACCTGCACATTTACCGGGATATTGAGCAGAGAGCCTTGTGGCATCATTGCCGCCCCACGCCGGCCTTCGGGCTCTGAACCAGGTTCCCTGGCGGAACCCCGGAATGGGTGCAAAGTCCCGCTCATGTATGGTTCCGAGTTGTTCAGGGCAACCTCAAGCGAACCGGCATTCGCGTTGTCCTCAGGCAAGTTGCTTAAATCGATTTCCGGGGCCACCTCGGCTCCGTTTGTCGCAGAAGACTCCTCAAGGCTGTCAACCATTCCCAATACTTTCACTTCCGGCGTAAATTCAGAATTCAATATTCGACTAGCAAGCTTGTGGGAAAATTGTGCTTCTATACCAAGCCACAGTCAGCCTTGCACCGGCTGGTGACAGGTTCGCTATTGCCCAATTGTGAGTTGCGTTTCTATGCTAAGGCAAAATTTTCGCTGGGTTTGACCAAGTCTGGCAGTGAAAAGCTCAATCCCGTCACTGCATACGCTGAGCGGGCTGGAGATGTCATTTTCAAGGGTTATCATCTGGCCAGCACGCAAGCTTGTCACTTTATCAAGGCTCATTTGGAACTGTGCAAGCACAGCCACAAGTTCCACTTCGATCGTTTCAACGCGCTCGGAAATTTGAGTTCCCCACTCGGAAATGCTTGGTATCGTTGGCTCATGCTGTTTTATCTCATCCGGGCGAAACAAAAGTGCCAGTTTTTCCGGCAGTTCAATCAGGATTTCACCGCTGTACCCATGTATATTGAAGAGTATTTTTATTGATACGAACGGTTTAATCGGCGGATACTGGGGATCCTCATTCGAGTCTTGCGGAGATGCCGCAAGAAATTCCTTCAAGGCAATGCTGGTGAATGCCGATGGGAGAGCGCGCCCGATGGCCTTGAAAAACAGCTGGGCAACTGCGCGTTCAATCCTGGAGAATGGCCGCACTTCGGCGTAAGCCTGCTCGTTTCCCACACCTCCATAAATCAGATCGCAAAAACCGTAGATGACCGGTCGGTCAATTGTAACGCGAACGCATTGTTTCAGTTCACCGCAAATCAATATTTCCGAGAGACACCAATTTTCCTCAAATTCCTGATCCAGCTGGGCTTCAGTCCGGCAGAATCCGTCAAAAACAAATCCAGGGGAGGTTGAGGCAATACTCAGGATTTCCTTGGAGAGCGTTTGCGAGAACCGCCCAAATGACTTGGGTATCAAGGCTAAATTGTTGGTTGGTTTTTCTGCTTTGGAGCGGATTGCTTCGAGCGAGAGCGGTTTTACAATTTCAGACTTATCCATGTCCAGCTACCCTTAAGCGGCGCGATCGGCCGCACCGTGATTCATGGTTTCTTCCTCAACCTGGTTGATTGTCGGTCTTTCGTAGGCGGAGATGGTCTTCCGTCCGTGCTCGAGTGCAACCTGGGGCATGGCGCCATTCATGAATGCAAGCAATGTTTGCTTGATGATGACGTAACGCCGTACTTTCTTTTCACGCACCGATTTTATCTTTGTGGCAAGGGGGCCAAAAAATCCGTACGAGAAGAAAATGCCGGCAAAGGTGCCGACCAATGCCGCACCAATCAGATGGCCAAGCACTTCTGGAGATTCATTAAGAGCGCCCATCGCATGGATAACGCCAAGGACGGCCGCGACAATGCCCAAGGCAGGAAGGCCGTCTGAAATGCCAAGCATCGCGTGGTATACCTTTAGCTTATCGCGACCAATTGTCTGGATCTCCTCGTCCATCAGCGCTTCAATTTCATGACTGCGCGCATTTCCAATGACAATCAGACGGGCGTAGTCGCAGATGAAATGCACAAGTGCGTGATCCTTCAGAATAGTGGGGTATCCTTTGAAGATTGACGACTCTTCCGGATTGTCAACGTGGGTTTCCATTTCGGTGCGCGACTTTGACCTGAGCTCCTTCATCAAACCATAGAGAAGCGCCAGCAGATCAAGATATTCCTGAGGCTTCGGTGTGGACTCCTTGATGGCCTCCATGATGCCAGCGCCCGTATCCTTCACGACCTTCATCGGATTTGCCACGAAGAAGCTGCCAATGGCGGATCCCAGGATGATAATGAATTCAAATGGTTGCCATAGAACGTAAAGATGGCCGCCGAGTGCCACATAGCCACCGAGGATACTGCCGATGGTGAGGACGAGGCCAACAATGAAAGTCAATGGAGGAACCCTTTGATTACGTTTTGGAAGCGACCATAGCTCCCTAGGCAAATCCTACCGAACGAGACTTACCTGAGACTGAGTGTCGGCGGTAAGTTCCGGACAAGCTGAACAATCGATCATTGCAGCTAATATTGAAAAGGTAGTTCAATGCTATCCACGGTCGCAAGCTACAAAATTCTCACACAGAACCTCGACAAATCCCTGGCGCGCGTCGGTGCCACGCCGGAAGTGCACCGCGAGACGGACTACTACATGGCAACAATCGGCAAGATCAAATCCATCGAGGATTTTCTGGCCAATGACCGCGTATATGCCTATGCGATGAAGGCTTTTGGCCTGAAGGACATGACCTATGCCAAGGCCTTCGTCAAAAAAGTGCTTACCGACGGAATCGATTCAGCAAACAGCTTCACCAACCAACTGACCGATCCGCGTTTCAAGGAACTGGCGACTGCCTTCAATTTCAAAAGCCTTGGCACGACAACTACGATTTTTGATCGTACCCAAAAGGGAGTTGTCAGCAAATACCTGCAGGTTCAACTGGAAGAACAGGCCGGAAGCTCAAATGAAGGGGTTCGGCTGGCGCTCTACTTCCGGCGAAAAGCCCCTGACATAACCAGTGCCTATAGCATCCTCGGCGATCCCGCCCTTTACAAGGTTGCGCAAGTGGCCTTGGGACTTACCTCGTCAGGCAGCGCCAACAATCTAGACATGCAGGCTGAAATCATCAAGAGCAAGATTGATCTGGAGAATCTTGATAATCCCGCTGTTCTCAACAAGTTTCTGACCCGTTTCACCACGATTTGGGAAGTCAAAAATGGCACATCAGCAGCCACCGCTCCGGCACTTGCCATCACCCAGGGTGTCCAATCCATCACCAGCATGGAAACACTGGCAAAAATCCAAACCTTGCGTTTCAAGGGGTTCAGCTGATGCAAGCCGGACTCTATGTAAGTATTTCGGGTCAAATCGCCCTTGACCGACGGCTTGCCACGATCGCAAACAATGTTGCCAATGCCGGAACCGTGGGATACCGGTCTGAAGAATTGAAGTTTGATACGGTCATGTCGATGGTATCCAAGACGCCGACGGCTTATTCGAATGCTGGCGAATCATTTATTTCGGGGCGCTCAGGCGGCCTGAACAAGACCGGGAACCCGCTTGATGTGGCGATCCAAGGCAAGGGCTGGCTCGCCATTCAGACGCCAGGCGGAATTGCCTATACCCGCGATGGAAGGATGCAGTTGCTCGAGTCGGGCGAGTTGCAGACACTGAATGGCTATCCGGTTCTCGACGCGGGAGGTGCGCCCATACTGCTCGACCCGGCATCTGGAACTCCAAAGATCGCCCACGACGGCATGATCACCCAGAACGGCAGGAACTTCGGTGCATTGGGCCTGTTCACGGTTGATCCGGCGAATGGCTATTCACGTTATGAGAATTCATCAATCATTCCCGTCGCTGCCGCAACGCCAGTTGTTTCCTTCACGTCCGATGGGTTGGTTCAAGGCTTCCTTGAGGAGTCAAACGTGAACCCGGTAACGGAAATGACAGATCTGATTATGGTGACGAGGGCCTTCGACGGATTGCAAACCTCCATTGAAGAAAGTTCCGCCTCCCTGAAGCGCGCAATTCAGGTTCTGGGCGGTGCATAAGCGACTGAACTCCCGTGGACTTTGACACCACACTGTCCAGCTTTGCAGCCCGTCTCCATAGGCTTCATGACACAGTCGCCATGGCCGAGGCGACTGGAAAGGTGGTCGAGGCCACGGCAAGCGGATTCCAGATTCAAGGCCTGTCCAATTTTGTGAAGCTCGGTTCCCTCGTAAAGTTCCATTGCGGCAAACGCCCGGTGCTTGCCGAGGTGGTTCGTGTGGAGCGGGATACAGTACTTGTCAGAACCTTTGACAACGGCTCGAATATCAGTCTGGCGACGCAGGTGTCACCCTTTGGCAACCTCACCATCCGGCCCAGCCCGAGCTGGAAGGGGCGTATGATTGACGCCCTGGGGCGGCCGATTGATGGCGGCGGCGAACTGGTTTCTGGGCAAGAATCATTTTCGGTCGACAATGCACCGCCTAATGCCATGGTTCGGGCACTTGTCCAAACGCCGGTTCGAACCGGTGTCCGGGTGATGGATATCTTTACGCCACTCTGCAAAGGCCAGCGCATCGGCATATTCGCCGGTTCAGGCGTGGGAAAATCAACAATTCTTTCAATGCTTTCGCGTGCAGCAGGATTTGACACGGTGATCGTTATTCTCGTTGGCGAACGGGGCCGTGAAGTCAGGGAGTTTGCGGAATCCACGCTTGGCAAGGACAAACACCGGCTGGTATCGGTGGTAGCGACTGGCGACGAAAGTCCCATGATGCGCCGCCTGGCGCCGAGAACGGGCATGCGTCTCGCCGAGTATTTCCGTGACCAGGGCGAGAATGTCCTGCTCATCATGGACTCAGTCACGCGCTATGCCCATGCGTGCCGTGATGTTGCCCTTTCGGCTGGTGAAGCTCCAGTTGCCCGCGGATTTCCGCCCAGTATTTTTAGCGACCTGCCCCAACTGCTCGAACGCGCAGGCCCAGGGTCAGAGGGCAAAGGCTTCATTACTGGTATCTTTTCAGTCCTGGTAGACGGTGATGATCACAATGACCCGGTCGCAGACGCCATTCGAGGGACATTGGACGGCCATATTGTTCTGAGCCGGAACATCGCAGAACAGGGGAGATATCCCGCGGTCAATCTGTTGGCTTCCATTTCCCGCCTGGCGCAGTTGGTTTGGACGCCGGAGCAACGCAAGCTCGTACGTATGCTCCTTGCTTTAATTGCACGCTTTGAAGACTCCCGCGACCTCAGAGCCATGGGTGGATACCTGGCCGGCGGTGACGTTGAACTGGACAAGGCCTTGTCCATCGTCCCTAAACTCTACCAGGCACTGGCCCAAACGCCAGATTCGGCCGTGAGTTTGGATCCTTTCGCTGAGGTGGCAACCCAACTCGCGGAATAGCATATCCAACTTATGTTATAGAAAAGCTACGCCTTTCCACCGCGCGCAGCTTGTTCCAGATTGCTGACAGAGACTTAATTTCTTCCCGCCTGGATGAATTCATCCAGGCGGGAAGCACAGATTACGCTGCGGTTTGCTGACGAGAATATTGCGCCTGAACTAGGCGGCTTCCACAAGGAGTTCAGGTGCGGCCGGGTAACCCACAGGGATCGAATTGTGTTTTTTGCCAATCATATCCTCGACATTGGCAAAATCCGTATCCGCATCGGCGGACGGAGAATTTGGCTGGGCCGCCTCGTTCGGCCCGACCAATTGATACCCAAGATATCGTTTGGTATCGATAGGATCATAGCCCAGCGCGTGCTTGAGTTTCTTGCGCAGTTTGCTGATATGACTTTCCACTACACTCTCCTCCACTTCCTCGTCAAAGAGGCCATAGACGGCATTGAATATCAGCGAGCGATTTACCCGGCGCATACGGTTGGCAGCGAGATATTCGAGAATGCGGCGCTCACGGCGCGGCAACATCAGGACTTGACCAAGAATTTCTGGATCGCGGCCGTCGAAGTATATTTTCAAATGGCCAAAATCCGACTGCCTTGGAGCCGCACAGATACGCCGCTTTATCGCTCCCATTCTTGCTACGAATTCACGTGCATGAACGGGTTTGCGCACCACATCATCGGCACCCGTTGAAAACAGGTTCAGCGTTGATTCGAGTCCCGTTGTTTCGTTGACGGCAATGACTGGAATATTCGAGCGCGCCTTGACCGCACTTATTGCGCGCTCACGGTCCGGGAAGCTGCCAATGATGATTGTTTCAACGGCGGCCAGATCATGCGACCCAGCAGAATGGAACCAACCTTCGAACTCGATGTGATTGAAACCCGTGGTTGAAAGGCCTTCACGGCCCAAGCTGGCGCAATAAGCCTCAGTAACTTCGATCCGTTCGTCCACAATTATGATCATTTTTGCCCCTTATATCCAAAATAGGTTTTTTTGCCTCTAATCTACGCAATTAAAACACCTCAGCTCAGGGGCCATCATTTGTTTAAATACGGTTAATAAAGCGTTAAATTTTTGTTAAACGACTAGAATTGCCAAATATATTATGATTAATTTTTCGTTTATACTTAAGTATATGAAAATAATATACTGATTATATTCGATCCAAGTAGAATATATTTCGCTATAGTTTATTACTGTCTTAGATG
>JBAVOA010000325.1:0-5715 GCA_049691635.1 Aestuariivirga sp.
TTTTTACGGCAATGCTGCTGACAGCACCATTCATTGCCTCGCAAATCTATGCATTTACCGAACTAATCTTCCAGAGAATTGCCAAAGGCTTCTAAGCATGCCGCTAAACTAGTCAACTTCAGACAAGCGCCATCTGCGATTGATTCAAAGGATGGGGAACCAATTTTATGACTAGTATCGCAATCAGGGAAGCCAACCTGCGGCAATTGAAGACGGGCCGGGATTTTGGCTTTGCCATCTGCATTGTAATCATTCTCACGGCCTTTTTCCTTCCGGTTCCCGCATTTCTGATTGATGTTGGCCTCGCATTCTCAATAGCCCTGTCGGTGTTGATTCTGATGGTGGCGCTCTGGATATCCAAGCCTCTCGATTTCTCCGCATTCCCGACAGTGCTCCTCTTGGCAACCCTGCTGAGACTTGCATTGAACGTTGCGACGACGCGGCTGATCCTCTCCCATGGCAATGAAGGTTACAATGCCGCAGGCCACGTTGTTGGTGGCTTTTCCCGCTTTGTCATGAATGGCGACTTTGTTATTGGCGTCATTGTTTTCGTGATTTTGCTGACAGTGAATTTTCTCGTTATAACGAAGGGTTCAACCAGAATTGCCGAAGTTGGAGCACGGTTTACCCTGGATGCCATTCCAGGCAAGCAGATGGCGATCGACGCTGATCTTTCAGCCGGCCTCATCGATGAGAATGAAGCCCGGCGACGCCGGCTGGAGCTGGAGCAGGAAAGTGCATTTTTCGGCGCAATGGACGGTGCTTCGAAATTTGTCAGAGGCGATGCCATTGCCGGACTGATTATTACGGCGGTAAATGTCTTTGGTGGAATTGTCATCGGCGTTACCCGTCATGATATGACCCTGAGCGGGGCAGCGGACGTTTACACCAAACTCTCCATTGGTGATGGCCTCGTTTCCCAGATTCCGGCGCTCATCGTTTCCCTGGCGGCTGGCCTGCTGGTGTCCAAAGGCGGAAATAAGGGCTCTGCGCAGGAAGCCATAGTCAGCCAGCTCGGTGGCTACCCGCGGGCGCTTGTCGTTGCATCGTCGCTCATGGGGCTGATGTCAATCATGCCGGGCCTCCCCTTTGCGCCAATTGCTTTTCTCGCAGGCGTTATGGCGGTGGCAGCTTATACAATCCCCAAAAAACGCAACTTGAACGAAAAGATTCTTGAAAATGAAAAGCGGGAAGTTGAGAGCAGGAAGCAGGAAGACGACCGAAACTCGGTTAAGGAAATACTTAGAACAAGTGAAATAGAGCTTTGTCTGGGAAAGCAGTTGGCGACGACAATGCTTGTCGCACATGGGGAGCTGGCACACCGGGTATCCAAGATGCGCCGGAAGTTCGCGCAACAATACGGTTTTGTCGTTCCCGAAATCCAGTTGAGTGACGATTTCTCCATCCCTCCAAAATCTTACCGGATTAAAATTCACGGCACTGCTATTGCATCCTTCGAGCTTCGGATTGGTGAGGTCATGGTAATTCCAGGAGAACTTGGAAATCCCGACCTGCCTTATGATGAAGCGAGAGAGCCGGCATTTGGCATGGACTCTGTCTGGGTGCAGGAGGTCTTTTCCGGCGAGTTGAAGCGCGCTGGCTATAGTCCCATCGATGGTATGTCCATTCTGTTGACCCATTTGAGCGAACTCATCCGCAACAATCTGCCTCATCTGCTGTCCTACAAGGACATGCGTTCGCTGATGGATAGATTGGAGCCCGAGTACAAGAAATTGCTCGATGAAACCTGTCCATCACTAATCTCCTTTTCCGGTTTTCAGGCTATCCTCAAGCTCCTTCTCGCAGAGCGGGTGTCAATCAGGAATATACATCTCATTCTCGAAGCGGTGGCGGAAATAGCACCGCATGTGCGCAAGCCGGAAGCTATTGTGGAACACGTTCGGGTGCGGATATCCCAGCAGATTTGTGGTGATCTTGCGCAGGATGGAGCTCTCAAGATTGTCCGACTTGGCAGCCGCTGGGATATTGCCTTTCATCAAAGCTTGAAACGGGATAGCAAGGGCGAAGTAATCGAATTTGATATTGACCCGCGCCTTATTGAGCAATTTGCACAAGATGCGACAAAAGCACTGAAGCCGCATATGGACAAGGGCATCCGGATTGCGTTGGTGACTGCTCCTGAAGCCAGGCCCTATGTCCGCATGATCATCGATCGCCTCTTCCCCAACTTGCCTGTTCTTTCGCATGTCGAAATTGCGCGCGGCATTCAGGTTGATCCGCTCGGGGTCATTTCATGATCCCGATCGCATCTGAAGCGGTGTTCGTGGGTGTCCTGGTTCTTTGCCGCGTCGGAAGTTGCATGATGTTGCTGCCGGGATTTGGCAGTACGAGAATTCCCATGCAGTTCAGGGCGCTTCTCGCTGTCGCCATATCTCTCACATTGTTGCCATTGCTTTATGAGCAGGGCGCAGCAGCAACCCGGCAGGCCGGTGAAATCGGACGGCCGATGCTGCTTGGGGGCGAAATGCTAAATGGGCTGACCATCGGTTTATTGGCGCGGCTTTTCTTGGTCGCGTTGTCCTTTTCTGCTTCGATTCTCACTAACGTCATCGGGCTTGCCCCTACGCCCGGTGTTCCGATAGACGATGTCGAGGCTGCGCCGCCACTGGTAAACCTGATTAGCCTAACTGCCACAATGCTGGTCTTTGCCACCAACCTCCACCACGAGCTTATTCGCGCTCTGATTGCCTCTTATGATGCTTTGAAGATATCCAGCCCAATCGACATGGGATGGTATCTTGATCAAGTTCTGGAAAGGCTGGGCCAAACATCAGAGCTGGCTCTCCGCCTTTGTGGTCCCTTCATTGTTTATGCAATCATAGTGAATCTCGCTATCGGATTTGCCAACAAATTCACGCCGCAAATCTCGGTCTACTTCATCACCACAGGGATGGTGGCGGCGGGCGGACTTTTCCTGATCTACTTTACAATTGACGATTGGTTTGGCCTCTTTTTGCAGGATTTTTCGTCTTGGTTGAAGTGAGGACGAGCTTGTGCGGGAGAGATTGAAGAGATTGAACCGGTTGCGCGAATCCTGGGCCCAACGGAAGAAATCGACGGAATACAGGATTGCCAAGATTGCAGCGGCGATTCTTGCTGCCGATGAGGAAAAACTGCATCTGGTCAGTTGCCTCGATGGCAATATTAACACATTGGGCCTTTTTCCTGACCTCACGACCCGACGGCTGCTGGCGCTCGGCGAAGAAAGGGCGGAACTTGCCAGAAAACTGGAGACAGCGCGGGTGGCCCAGCGTCATGACGCGATGAACTTGCGGCGTTGTGAGCTTTTTCAGGAACGCCAGAAAGATATTCTCCAGCAGAAGGACGACGCAACTTCGCTGGAAGCCACAATTGACGTCTTTCTCCAGCGGAATTCCTGAAAAATAGTAAGATTGCCACAAGCGACTGCTGGGAACATGGCCGGCAAAGAACGCCGAGGTATTATTTCGATGGCCATCTCAATTGTGTCTGATCTGGTTTTGGACGTTGTCAGGGCGGCCAATCCTGAACGGTCCAGAAATGCACAATTTAAGCTGTTGCAAGGAAAGTCTGTCGCCAATTCGGCGAGAGCCTTTGCCGATGCGGAGAACACAGTCAAGCGTAGCCCAGGCATTGGACGATTTCTTGAAAGCGATATTGTCGGCGACGTTGTAAATGCGGCTAATCCAACAAAGCTCAAGGGAGGTATTGCCCGGCTTGCCGGAACATCTGGGGTGGCACAATTAGACTTCGCGAGTTTGGTGGTGGACGCCAATGGGTCAAGCAATGGCATAAAGAGCGGCTCTGTCAATGCATTGAATCCCAAAGAAAAAGCCTATCAGCAATTCGAAGCCTCAGTTCTTCGGAATTTTGTTGAGGAAATGCTGCCGAAATCATCAGAAAATGTTTATGGAGAAGGAACCGCTGGAAATGTCTGGCGCTCGATGCAGGCAGACTTCATGAGCCAGGAACTGGCAAAATCAGGTGGCATTGGCATCGCGTCAACTCTTGCAAGACTGGACGAGGCAAAGGCCCGATCACAGACGGGTGCGGATATGAATGAGATAGCTCCGCGTGTCGATAATGCGCGTGAATCAATCGTAAATTCAACGGAATGGCCCTATTTCAGTCGCGCCGAGATCGGCGGGCTTGAATCATGACTGGCTTGAACCGCGGATTTTCGCCAGCCAACACCGGAGCGACCTCTGCAAGTATAGGTCAACTTCGGGATGTTCTTGGTCGTCTGACAGCAACCATCGAAGAAGAGAATTACATCCTTTCGGAGCGGCGGGAGTTGTCCTTGGACCCGCTGATCTACAAGAAAAGTCAATTGTTGCTTGAACTCATGCGTGCCCAAAGGAGTTGCGGCCCCGATTTCATTAAGTTCGGCCTGGAAGACGAAATGCACCGGTTCAGATCCCTCTTGTCAGCCAATCAAGAGTTGCTTTCCATTCATCTCTCAGCTGCCCGGGAAGTATCAAATACAATACTCGATGTATTGCGTCACAATGAATCTGATGGAACTTACGCCGGTTGCTCTCCCGTTGGCCGTGGTATCCAGTGATAAAGACCCTTTTGATAGGAATCTGGGTTTGCATCGTGGCGTTGGGGTCGAGCTATTTCTTTATCCAAATGAACAACACCAGCTCAGCACATGCTCCATCGGCTGAGGAGGCGGCGGCAGTCGAGTTTATAAAGACCGACATGGTGAGCGTTCCCATCATCAACGGAGGGAAGGTGCAGGGCTATCTCGTCGCACAACTCTCTTTTGCTGTGAACAAGGCCGAAACGGCAAAACTGCCATTTGAACCGACGCCCTATCTTGTCGACATCGCCTACCGCTCGCTTTACGAAAATTCAGTGGTTGATTTTTCGAAATTGCGTCCACAGGATCTTACCTTATTGACCAAGAAAATCTCTGAGGCGGCCAATACAAAATTTGGAGCCGAAGTTGTAAAAGACGTCCTCATGAATGAAATAAATTATGTACCGCGTGAAGAAGTGCGGACCAACTGGGTCAAGAAAAAATAGTCAGGCCCCTCAAGCCCATATCCGGTGCCGCGGCCTTTGGCGATAGCCAGCGGGCGGAACTGGTTGCCAGAATACTGAACAGATCGACCAAGGGTATTGGCCGTGCAAGTCGAGCAGAGCTTTTGTCTGACCTCCTCGGCGACACCGCGAATCTATCACAGTTTGCCAGATACAGCGGGTTATCGGAAGAAATGAGAGTTGCTCTTTTGGGTGAGGCCCTGAGCGTTCCGGGAAAATATCCAAACTTAACGCCTCGTTCCATGGGAGAGATCGATGAATTGCTCTCCCAGATCCGGCCAACCGCTTCAGGAATTGATGCTTCCTATGGTTCCACTGTCAGTCTTGGCAAAACCGGATCAGAACCTCCAAAGCCTCACTTAACCTTGCACATGTCCCCGCCCCCACCGGGCAATCCAGCAGGCGTCAGCGCTGGCAACACGCAGTTTGTGCGGTTCTCGCCTGATCAGAGCGATCTCGACAGGGCCATTGATGATATTTGGTCGAGTTCAGACAGGGGCGAATCTCCCGGATCATCATTTAACCTTCCTGGCATTCCGCCCGGGGCTCATCAGTGGGATGACCTTGGGTTTTCAGGCAACGCGTTATTCGTGATTTCGATGGCGTTGGCTGGGGCTTTCCTGTTGGCAATTTTGGTGATCGTGAGTTGATCTGACTTGGCTTTGC
>JBAVOA010000326.1:0-9284 GCA_049691635.1 Aestuariivirga sp.
GCCTTGAGCGCATGGAGCGTATTCTGGCGCGGCTGGGAAACCCGGAACGTAAACTGCCGCCGGTTATCCATGTGGCGGGAACCAATGGCAAGGGCTCCACCGTTGCCTATCTCAGATCCATTCTCGAGCAGGCGGGCCTCAAGGTTCATTGCTACACCTCGCCCCATCTGGTGAAATTTCACGAGCGCATTTATGTAGCAGGCGAAACCATTCCTGAGGAAAAGCTTTCAGCCCTTCTGGAGGAATGCGAAGAAGCCAATGGCGAGTCTCCAATTACCTTCTTTGAGATCACCACCGCCGCGGCCTTTCTGGCCTTCGCGCGGACGAAGGCCGACTATCTTATTCTTGAGGTGGGACTGGGCGGCAGGCTTGATGCAACCAATGTCATTGCCAAGCCCGCGGTTTCGGTGATCACCACCATTGACTATGACCATCAGCAGTACCTCGGCAACACGCTGACCGCCATCGCCCACGAGAAGGCGGGCATCCTCAAGCAGAATATTCCAGCGGTTGTCGGCATACAGCCCGACGAGGCGCGGGCCGAAATCGAGCGGGTCGCCGAAGCAATCGGCGCGCCATTGCGGATCGCCAATCAGGACTGGCAGTCCTTCGAGCAGCATGGGCGTCTGGTCTTCCAGGATGAAAACGGCCTGCTTGACCTGAGCCTGCCGCAATTGAAGGGCCGCCACCAGGTCGACAATGCCGGCAATGCCATTGCCGCCATTCGCCAGCTGGATGACAGCCGCGTATCTGAAGCCCACATCGGGCAGGGACTGAAATCCGTAACCTGGCCGGCCCGCATGCAAAGGCTGGGACCCGGCGCGCTCACGTCATTTTTGCCGGGGGATGCCGAGCTTTGGCTTGATGGAGGTCACAACCCATCGGCGGGTCGGGTCATTGCCCGGGCCTTTTCCGATATCAACGACCGCCATTCGCGGCCCCTGGTTCTCATCTGGGGCATGCTCAACACCAAGGATGCCGGGAGTTTCATTGAACCTTTCGCAGGCCTTGCCCAGCGGGTGGTGACTATCATCATTCCCGGTGAGCCCAATGCCATTCCCGCCGAGGAACTCGCCGAAATCGCCCGCAGCCGGAACCTCTCAGCCGAGACGGCGACCTCGCTCACCAAAGCTTTGGGGCAGGCGTTGCTGACAACACCTGCCCCAAGAATACTGATCTGCGGCTCGCTCTATCTCGCCGGCCACGTGCTGAGCCTGCACGAAAACAAGCCGATGTCCGGCGTATCAGGTGCTGCCTTGCGTTAGATTGACTGTTCAATCCAAGATTGCAATTGGCCCTTAGGCGCCGCCCCGACTTTGGTTGAGGCAACCGCCCCGCCCTTGAACACCATCAGGGTCGGAATACCCCGGACCCCGTATTTCGATGGCGTTTGCGGGTTTTCATCGATATTGATCTTGACGATCTTGACCTTGGGTCCAAGCGACAGGGCAATTTCCTCAAGCGCCGGCGCGATCATTTTGCAGGGTCCACACCATTCCGCCCAGAAATCGACCACCACAGGCGTCGTCGATTTCAGCACGTCCAGATCGAATGATGCATCAGAGACTTTATGGGTGGACACGATTGATTCTCCGTAATTTTCAAGTTGCTATGAGAGTTAGGTATCTGCAGGGGCTGGGTCAAGGTGCCACACGCTCATGTGATGGCAGCCATGTTTGAAATGGTCTTCTGCAGGGTTTCGGCCTCAATCCAATCCAAGCGGGGAAGTGCGGTCCAGAGAATGGCCGCGCGAATGGGTTTGCCACCAAAGGCCTGCCCAAGCGCCATTGCATAGAAACCAAGCTGCTGGACATAGTCATGATCAGCGGTAAGCGCCTCTGGCACATCCCAGTCGGTCTTGTAGTCGAGCAGCAAAATGTCGTCGCGGCGTATCACCAGCCGGTCAATGCGGCCCATCCGCCGTTGCCCTCCCGGTGCCATGGACCCGATGCTGACCTCGGCCTGGCTGCCTTCCCCAAAGAAATCCCGATGTTCCGGAATGTTGATCAAGTTAACAATCCTGTCGGCAAGTCCTGGGTCGAGCTGGTTCTTCGCAAGACGCCGCCGCGCAAATTCCAGCCACTCGTCCGGCGCCTTCTCCGGCAAGTCCTGCAAAATTTTATGAACTGCCCGGCCGCGGGCAACGGCTGCTTTGGAGCCCGCACTGCGCGCATGGACGGGCGGCCAGCTTTTCGGCTGCGTGTCGGGGTGGGACGGCATGCTGAACAGCCATGCAGGACTGTTCGGCTCCACCCGGGAACTGTCTGGCGGAGCAGCTTCGGCGTATGCCACGCTGCCCTGGCTCTCATTCGGATTTGGAAAGGCCTCCGCCACCAGGGCATACCAGGAATTTTCATCAAGCTTGTTCTTGCTCTTGTAGCCGCAGACATAGAGTTCATCGCGCGCCCGGGTCATCGCCACATAGAGCAGGCGCCGCTGTTCCTCCAGTTCGAGTCGCTTGTCATTGTTTTTCCAGTCTTCAATAGCCTGCGATTGGGACAGGCCCGAGAGCCGCCAGAACGGCAGTTTCGGCCCGTCCACCGGGGGATCGACAAACATGAGTGCTGAAGCCGCATTGCTCTTCGGTGTTGATGTCGTATCGGGCAGGATCACGATGCTGGCTTCAAGGCCCTTTGCCCCATGCACCGTCATCAGTCGCACTTCGCCGCTGCCGCGATCCATGTTGCGTTTGATGTCCGTGTCCTCGGAGGCAAACCATGTTGCAAAACCCGCGAGCGAGGAGGAGTGGTTTTCCTCATATGTGAGAGATGCCTCGAGCAGCGCATCAAGCGCGTCTCCGGCCTCGCTCCCCAGGCGTGCCAGAAAGGCTTTGCGGGTTTTGATGAGGACGGCAGACAGGAATTCAAAGGGCCGCGCTCCCTCTGAAGCTTTTCTCCAGTCTTCGAGGATCGCGTGGGCTTTGCTACAGCTTCCATTCCCTGATGCGGAGAGCCGCGCCCACAAGGACATGGTTCCACGGCCATGGGCGAGGACAAAAAGCTCTTCCTCCGTCAGGGGGGCGGGCATAAGTGGGCTCTTGAGCAGGCAGGCCAGAAAATAGTCATCCTCCGGCAGGAGGACGAATTGCACCAGGGCCATCACATCAAGCACCGCGATGCTCTCCGAAAGTTTCAGCCGGTCAGCCCCCGCAACTGGGATTCCCGCCTTGCGCAATTCGCTGATCAGGATGTCAAAGAGGGAATTCCGGGTCCGAAACAGGATCAGGATATCGCCTGCCTCGACTGTCCGATTGAGCACGGGAACATGGCGTTTTCCGATCCAGGATTTCAAGGTCTCCGCAAGTTTCTGGGCCAGCTTGCGTGGTGCGGATCTGGGCGGATATTGATCCACCGGAGCTTGCCATGGCTCCCTCTCGACCTTTTCATCGGCCTCCACCAATGGCCAGAGTTCGAAGAGGCCGCGATCTTCTCTGCGGTTTGATTCGTGATGGAGAGTCCGCGGATGCATGCCGTCGAGGCCCATGCGGGCCCGCGTGCCGTCGGCAAAGACCGTGTCAACCGCCACGAGCACTTCCTTGGTGGAGCGATAGGAAATAGTCAGATCAACGCTGTTGAAGGTCTGGCCCACATGCGTAATCTGTGTACCGAAAACCTCGCGCGAGCCCTCGAAGGCGGCAGGGTCGGCACCCTGAAAACTGAAAATGGACTGCTTGCGGTCGCCCACAACAAAGAGGGTGCGATCGGGCGCCTCGCGGCTGCCGGTTCCGGAAAAAAACTCCTGCGTCAGCGCGCCGACAATTTCCCACTGGGCAAGACTCGTATCCTGGGCCTCGTCCACCAGAACATGCTCGATGCCACGATCAAGCTTGAAGAGAACCCATTGCGCCGAAGTCCTGTCGACAAGCAGGTCCCGCGTCTTCAGGATGAGATCTGCAAAGTCATAGGCGCCACGCAACCTCTTTTGCGACTCGAATCTTGCAATCACCGTCCGGGCGAGTGTGAGAAGCGCCGAGGTCGCTTCGATCCGGACCAGATTGTCGATTTGCGTGATGATGCCAACGCAGCGAGAATATTCCTGCGTGAGCCATTCCTCAAGCCAAGGGTAGGCCTTTTGCAATTTGGATGTCACAATCGACGTGATTTTTTTTGGCGCTTCGCCTTCCGACGTAAAATAAATCCTCCGGCAAATGTCATCGGCCCCGGAGCTATCAGTCAAATTCAGCAATGCGGTATAATTTTCCGCGGTCTTCTGATTGGTCGGCTGGCCGGAATCCGACAGAACCGAAATGACTCTTCCAATTGCTTCCCGGTCAAAAGTCAGAAGCTCCTGTCTCATCGGGTTCGCCTGCTGCTGCAGATCAACGCCTAGCTGCACCGCGAGCTCGCGAATTATCCCTTCCACCGAACTCAGCATCTGGCGCCTGGACAGCAGGCGTTCGAGCAAGGCATCAAAGCTATCGGAATGCGTGTGCCGGGTGACAATGTCCAAGGCCTGGGCGAGAACTGAACCGGCATCGCTTTGGGCCTCGCGCAGCACATGGTCCCGTGCCTCCCGCAGAAGCTGCTTGGATTGGCTGGACTCCAGAACGGTAAACCCGGGAGCAAGGCCCGCCTCCACCGGAAAGAGCTGCAGAATTCTTTCGCAGAAAGCATGGATCGTTTGAATCTTCAGGCCACCCGGCGTTTCGAGCGCCGTGGTGAACAGCCGTCTGGCCCGTGCCAGTGTCGAAGGGTTGACGTCGTCATTCCCCACCTGGCGGAGGCGCTGAATAAGGGAGACATCTGACAGGCCAACCCATTCGCCAAGCTTTTCGTGCAACCGGTTGGCCATCTCCTTGGCCGCAGCCTTGGTGAAGGTGAGGCAAAGGATTGCCATGGGGTCAACGCCTGCAAGCATCAGGCGGGTCACCCGGTCCACCAGCATATGGGTCTTGCCCGAGCCCGCATTGGCGCCAACCCAGGCGGAAGCCGCAGGGTTTGAAGCCCTTTTCTGTTCAGGTGTTGCGTTCATCGGCGTGGCCATCAACTGTCACCCGCCAGGATCCATTCGCGGTAGCGCGAGAGATGGTCATAGTCGCAAACCGCATCGACATTCTCGATGGCGTAGCGGGGAAGATAGGCGAGTTCGGGATTTTGATATTTGCCCAGGAGCCCGATGAGGCTGGCAAGGTGCCGGTGCGCTGCGTCCATCGGAGAAACATCAACGGATTTTGTTTCCCCCGGCGGAATGCCGCCAGTGATCCTGATATAAACCAGCTCGCGGGTCGCGTGCTTGCCCAGGTGTTCAAACGCGCCAAGTTCAAGCATGGCTGCTTCCAGGGTGAGCTGGGGGGAAAATCCCTGGTCAATTTTTTTGCCGCTGGGGACGGCCCCGGTCTTGAAATCGACAATGCGTGCCGTGTCATCGGAAAGAATATCAATCCGGTCGGCGCGCGCGCTCAGTGTGAAATCCGTGGTCCCGACCTTCAGCACCAGCCTGCCCCTTACCTCCGCAACGGCCCGGTCAACGCCGTTTCGCATGTCCTGTTCGTTCTCGACAATCCAGGTGGCAAGACGCTGAAACCGCGTCCACCAGAAACCCATGATGGTTGGATCATTGTGGAAGGGCCGGAAAATCTCCTTGCCGATGTTGAAAAGCTGCTCCAATGCATTATCCGGCAAGGCTCCTGGATTGAGCGTGAAGAAATCTCCGATCGCCGTGTGGAAAAGCGTTCCGCGCAGCGCCGCATCGGGATCAGCCACCATGCTGGGTAAAGGCCTGAGATTCATGACGGCATCCGCATAGATCGCGTAAGGATCGCGAATGAGTGTTTCAACCCGGCTCACGCTGATGCGCTTTGGCCGCGTCTCAACCGGGGGCCGAGGCTGCGGTTTGCCAACGGGAGCAGGTCGCGGATCGTCGGGCCGGTCAAGTCTTGCCGCCCAGTCCTGCCAGGGTTCCGCTGGCATATCCCCGGACGTGAGGCCAACCGCATTGAGAATTGTCTGCAGGCGCAATATCCAGCGTGAGGGAATGGCGGGATCCATGCCGTCACGCCGCGCCCAGGTCAGATAAACCCGCTCCGCGCCAAAAGCCTGGACAAAATCATGGGCCTCCTGGCCAATGCTGCGCTCCGGCTGCTGCAGGCCAAACTTGTCGCGCATGGGACGGTTAAGCCAGGGGCCGGGGTCGGGCAGCCGCGGCCACGCTCCTTCATTCAACCCTCCTAGAATGATCGTCTGCGGACGGATCAATCGGGCTTCCAGCAATCCAAGAATCGATAGTCTTGTGCCAGCTTCCCTGCGCTCTCTTATTTTTGGGGCGTGCAACTGTTTGCGGATAATTGCGCTCGCCCGGGCGAAATCACAAAGAGGGAGCCGGAGTGATTCCTGCCGCAGCGTTTCGATGAGAGATTCAAGCTCCTCCACTTCCGGACCGTCCCAGAACCTGTCACCCGCTATATGTTCAGCGGTAGAAATCAGCGAATGGAAATGAGCGGCAAACGTAGTGACAGGGCGTAGGGAGAGTGGCTCCAGGATTTCTGTGACCCGCGCCAGACAGGCCTGCATGTCCTGCCAGTCGCCGTCCTCGAGGCGAGTCACAACGGGATGGGAATGGGATTCTGTTTTTGATTTTCCGCGGGCCAGGTCGAAGGAAGGCAGCAAACCCTTCAGGCCTTGAATCATCGGCGTGGAGCGGAAGAGGGCGACATCGATGTTCCGCGCCGCCGCGCTGAAGCGGGAGGACTCAAAACCAAATCCGGCGAGATTGTGGCTGAACAGGCCATGCAGCGCGGACGCCGAAAAATTTGCCTCGGCTGCATCCATCAGAAGAATCAGAAGTGAGGCCGCTCCGAAGCGGCTGAGCGGCTCACCGGCGGAATCATCGACGCTGATGTTCCAGCGCGAAAGATTTGATTTAACCCGGCGGGCCAGGGCACGGTCTGGCGTGACGAGGGCCAGGTCGCCAGCCGGATTTTCCAGGCTCTGCCGCATCATCAATGCAATAATCGAGGCCTCGTCATTTTTGTCGCGGGCTTCCACAAGCGACACATGCGTAAGGGCCTCCTTTATCCTGCCGCTCTGGCCTGCCAGCGCCTGTTGCCAGCCGTCGGAAACCTCCGAGGGGCGCATCAACTCGCTTGCCAGCCAGGCGCGCTCCTTGGATGCAGTTCCGAGCGGCATGATCTCATGGCGTTCCACGCCGATGGCTTCAATCAGCTGCTTGATCGCAAATTGCGGATGCTGCGGCGACACGGCCGCCCAGCTTTTTTCGTCCATGTCCTGATCAAGGCCGGGCAGGATCACCGCGCCGTTCTCGAGCGCGGAGATTGCTTTCAGCAAGTCCCGGGTGGCGGGAATGGTGCCTGTCGAACCTGCGGCGATGACTGGGCCCTCAGGTGGCCTTTCCAATAGTCTCATGGCCTCCAGACGGATGAGGCGGCTGCGCCGCGCTTTTGATCCCATGAGTTTTTCAGTCATAAGCAGCGCGGGAAGTTTCCGGCTCACCAGATCGAACAGGCTCAGGATTGCCTCGCGATGCCCGGCAAGATCAATCTCATAGACTTCAGGCAGGCGGTCGAAGGAAATCTCCTCGGTTTCCGCCGTATCAATCAACGCGCCAAGGCTGGCTGCCAGGGCTTGCGCCTGCTGTGGCGCATGGGCGAGTTCCTGCGCCAGACGGAGTTGCGGATTTTCGCGGACCCAGTCATCGATAAGCGACATAAGTGCAAATTCACGGCCGATGTCGGAAATGGCGTCGGGTAAGGCAATATGAGGTCGCTGGGCTTCGAGCATATCTTCGTCGAGGTCGCCAATGGGCCTGATATCAGGCAAGACAAGCGCCGGTTTGCCGCTGGCCGCGAGAAGTTTCTCCTGAAGCTCGCGCGCCGCCCGGCGGGTGGGAACAAGAATCGTCCATGTGGCAAGGGACGGCCTGTTCGCGGGGGAAAGGTCAGCATAGGGAAAACCCGACACAACCGCCTTCGCTAGCACATCCAGAAAGGGCGCATTGCTGGCTATGGTATAGACGCGGTGTTTCTCCTCGCCCATGATCTAGGTCTTGGCCAGTTCAGCTTCAGCCAAACCTATGGCCGCGGGCGTGCCCACGTGAAACCATTTTCCCTCATGCGCCAGACCATGCAGTCGGCCCTTTGAAATGGCCCTGTCCCAGAGCAGGTTCATCGAGAATTTGCTCGATGGTGCATCTTTGAAAAGGCGGTGATGCACGAGATATCCACCGATATAGGCAAGCGCCGATCCGCCGCGCTGGCGTTTCAAGCGGCCATCGTTCGGCAGGGAAAAGTCGCCCTGGCCATCATAACCAATCGTTCTGTCAACCGGACACAGCAGAAGCAGGCAATCCATCGTTGCATCATCCCAGGCTTCACGTAATCGGGCGAGTGCCGGAGTTTCTCCATCAATCCAGAAACTGTCGCTATTAAGCACAAAGAATGGCTCGTCACCAAGCAGCGGAAGAGCCTTTGCAATGCCGCCCCCCGTATCAAGAATCTCCGGCTGTTCATTGGAATAAATCACGTCGGGCGTAGTCTGCAGTTTTGCCCAGGCGACAATCTGATCCGCAAGATAGTGGCCATTGACAACAACCTTCTCGACTCCGGCCTCACGCAGGTGGTCCATGCCGTAGTCAATGAGGCGTTTTCCGGCAACCTTGATAAGCGGCTTGGGCATGTGATCTGTCAAAGGGCGCATGCGCAAGCCAAGTCCGGCTGCAAGTATCATGGCGCGCGTGCCGATACCTTTATTCATAGCGGCAGGTTCCGATCATACCATGTCTTGAGAGCGGCAAGATCCGGGTGCGCCAGATTGCGTTGGAGATAACGCGAAACCCGGGGAATGTGATTGAGATAGATGTGTTTGCCATCACGCTTGGAAAGGCGCGCAAAGATGCCGAGGATCTTGGTGGCACGCTGGGCTCCGAGGATGGCGAAGGCGCGCGAAAATTCACGGGCATCAAATGGGCCTGCGGCGGAGCGAAGCTTGCCGTAGTAGTCATAGAGTTCATTGGCCCTCTTGAGATCAATATCGACGCGGGCATCCTGCAGCATGGAGACAAGGTCGTAAGCCGGATGCCCCATGACACAGTCCTGGGTGTCGATAAGTCCAACCCGGCGAAGCCCCTTGCGTTCAGGCATCCAGAGCAGATTGGGCGAATGATAATCGCGCAGCGCCCACACGGGCTGACTGGAATCTATGGTGGCAAGAAGTGTCCGCCAGATGCTTGAGAACTCCTCTTTCATCTCCTCCCCCGGTTGGGACTTCATGCGCAGGGGCCAGAACCACGAGGGCAGCAGATCAACCTCAATCGCCGTTGCTTCAAGATCA
>JBAVOA010000327.1:0-3308 GCA_049691635.1 Aestuariivirga sp.
GGCGGCCAGTTCGGCACTTACATGCCGAGGTGCAATCCCATCTGGGCCAGAACTTCCTTGATCTCGTTCAGCGACTTGCGGCCGAAGTTCGGGGTCCGGAGCATCTCCGCTTCCGATTTCTGGATCAGGTCGCCGATATAGACGATGTTGTCGTTCTTCAGGCAGTTTGCCGAACGCACCGAAAGCTCAAGCTCGTCAACCTTCTTGAGAAGGGCGGCATTGAATTCCAGTTCGGGGCGGGCTTCCTCAAGCACAACCTTGGAAGGTTCGGCGAAGTTGATGAAGACCGTAAGCTGGTCCTGCAGGATGCGCGCCGCATAGGCCACCGCATCTTCAGGCGTCATCGAACCATCGGTTTCAACTGTCATGATCAGCTTGTCGTAATCGAGAATCTGACCTTCACGGGTATTCTCGATCTTGTAGGAGACGCGGCGCACCGGGCTGTAGATCGAGTCAACCGGGATGAGGCCGATTGGGGCGTCTTCCGGACGGTTGCGCTCGGAGGACACATAGCCCTTGCCCGTGTTCACGGTGAATTCCATGCGCACTTCAGCGCCTTCATCCAAGGTGCAGATCACATGCTCAGGGTTGAGCACATGGATATCCGCCGTCTGCTGGATGTCGCCGGCACGAACCACGCCGGGGCCTTCCTTGCGCAGTGAAACCCGCTTGGGGCCTTCCGCATGCATGGCCAGCGCGATTTCCTTGATGTTCAAAACAATATCGGTCACATCTTCGCGCACGCCGGCGATGGACGAGAACTCATGCAACACACCGTCGATCTGAACGGAAGAAACTGCAGCGCCCTGGAGTGACGACAGCAGGATGCGCCGCAGGGCATTGCCAAGCGTCGTGCCGAAGCCGCGTTCCAGCGGTTCTGCCACCATGGTCGCAACTTTCCGGCGCTCACGGCCCGGCTGGATGTCGAGCTTGGTTGGGCGGATGAGTTCCTGCCAATTCTTTTGATTTACATGCATGTTTTGCTATCCCGTGGATTTCCCGGATGAACAAGAAAGCGCTCTCCGGTTCTCGGCCTCTTTTTTACCGGGCCCCCTTGCCGGGATCCCGTGACTAACCTGTTAGACGCGGCGGCGCTTTGGTGGGCGGCAGCCATTGTGTGGAATAGGCGTTACGTCGCGGATGGAAGTCACCTGAAGGCCACAAGCCTGCAAGGCCCGCAAAGCTGACTCACGGCCCGAACCCGGACCCGTCACTTCAACTTCAACCGTCCGCATGCCGTGCTCCATGGCCGCGCGCGCAACCTGCTCGCCTGCCATCTGGGCGGCATAGGGAGTTGACTTGCGCGAACCCTTGAAGCCCAGCTTGCCAGCCGAAGCCCAGACAATGGTATTGCCCTGGACATCGGTAATGGTGATCATCGTGTTGTTGAACGATGAATTGACGTGAACCACGCCGGATGAAATGTTCTTGCGCTCTTTGCGGCGCGGACGTGCTGCTTCTTTAGCCATGATTTAAGCCTTTACTTCTTCTTGCCGGCGATGGCCTTTGCAGGGCCCTTGCGCGTACGTGCATTGGTATGGGTGCGCTGGCCGCGAACTGGCAGGCTCTTGCGGTGACGGGTGCCTCGGTAGCAGCCCAAGTCAACTAAACGCTTGATATTGATGGAAACTTCGCGGCGAAGATCGCCTTCAACCATGTAGTCGCGGTCAATCACTTCGCGGATGGCCAAAACCTCGGCGTCGCTCAGCTCGTTCACCCGCTTGCTATGCGGGATCTTGACCTTGTCACAGATTTCAACTGCATTGACCGGGCCGATTCCATGAATGTAGCGCAGGGCAATAACGGCCCGCTTGTTGGTTGGTATGTTTACGCCTGCAATACGGGCCACTCTATTTCTCCTAAGCTTTCCAAGGACTTAAACCGTCCGATGGCGCATTTTTGTTACAGTCTCACGTGACGCTTCAATAGCGCAAAGCCGCACTCCGGGAGGTTTCCCTCCCCAAGCCAGCTCCTATGCAGACCAAGATTGGGGGTTCAATAGGCTGGAATCGCTTACGCGTCAACCGGATTGACCCACAAAATGGTCCTAAATCCCATCAAGAACGCGGCCAATCGCGGCCGTCACCACCTTGATGTCCGCCATCCCGTCCACACTGTGCAAATTGCCCCGCTTGGCATAGTAGCTCACCAGCGGCGCCGTTTGCTTGTTGTAGACATTCAGGCGGTCTCTTACCGTCTTCTCGTTGTCGTCAGCCCGGCGGGTGAACTCGGTCCCCCCGCAGGCGTCGCAGACCCCGTCCTTTTTCGGCCTGGCAAAGCTGTCGTGATAGCCCTTGCCGCACTTAGCGCAGGTGAAGCGGCCGGAAATGCGCGCGACCAGCTCCTCATCCGCCACTTTCATCTCAACCACCGCGTCAAGCTTCTGCCCGCGCGCGGCCAGCATCTTGTCCAACGCCTCGGCCTGGGCCGGCGTTCTCGGGAACCCGTCAAACACCACGCCTTTGGTGATATCCGGCTGGTTCATCCGTTCGCCAACCACGGCCACAATGACATCGTCTGACACCAGGTCACCACGGTCCATGATCGCTTTGGCCTTCAGCCCGATTTCGCTTCCTGCCGCAACAGCAGCCCGTAGCATGTCGCCGGTAGATAGCTGCTTCAACCCACGGGACCCTTCAAGAACCTTGGCTTGGGTGCCTTTGCCGGCACCGGGTGGTCCGAGAAGGATGATGTTCATTTCCGGTTGCCGCGCAGCCTGGATTTCTTGATCAGGCCTTCATACTGCTGGGCATAGAGATGGCCCTGCAATTGTGCGACGGTATCCATTGTCACGCTCACGACGATCAGCAATGAGGTGCCGCCGAAATAGAACGGAACCCCGGAATAGCCGATCAGGAGTTCAGGCAGCAAACATACAACCGAGAGATACAAGGCGCCAATAACGGTGATACGGGTCAGCACATAATCAATATACTCGGCAGTACGCTCACCCGGACGGATGCCCGCGATAAACCCGCCCTGCTTCTTCAAATTCTCAGCCGTTTCCTTCGGATTGAACATGATGGAGGTGTAGAAGAAGGCGAAAAAAACAATCAGCATCACATAGAGCGCCAGAAACAGCGGCTTGCCGTGGCCCAGCAGCGAGGTCACGCTGATCAGCCAGTCAGGCCCTTTTCCCGCGCTGAAATTGGCAACCGTGATCGGCAGGAGCAAGAGCGACGAGGCAAAGATTGGCGGAATGACGCCGGACGTGTTGAGCTTCAGTGGCAAATGCGAGCTGGCGCCCTGGAACACTTTCTGGCCAACCTGCCTCTTTGGCGTTTGCACCAGAAGGCGTCTTTGGGCGC
>JBAVOA010000328.1:0-2433 GCA_049691635.1 Aestuariivirga sp.
ATAGCAGGCGTCCCCGATCATGGCAAGAAAGACATAAAGATTTCTTTATGTTCTAAATATAGTTGGCCGGTTCCAGCGTTTTAATCGAAGCTTTTCTGCCCGTTAGCGGGTTGGCCGGGTTCCACGACAGGTTGGTTTCATAGAACCGTGTCGCCAGGGCATCATACATCACCAGGCGGCCCGCCAGGCTTTCCCCGATCCCAAGTATTTCCTTGATCACCTCCATGGCTTGCATGGAACCGACAATGCCAGGAAGCGCACCAAGAATACCCACCTCTTCACAGGCCGGAAACAATCCCCGCTCCGGCAGATCGCCGATGAAGCAGCGGTAACTCGGCAAGGGTTCTCCCGATGGGGCTTTTTCGTAAGGCTTGAAGGTGGAGATTTGTCCGTCGAACTGGCCAACGGCGGCGGAAACCAAAGGCTTCTTCGCAAAATAACAGGCATCGCTGACCAAGAACCGGGTGGGGAAGTTATCGCAGCCATCGGCAACGATGTCATAGCCCTGAATGATGTCGAGCGCGCTGGACGTATCAAGGCGCAGCCGATGCTCAATAATTTTGGGATGCGGATTGATGGCCTCAAGGGTCAGGCGCGCGCTCGTTGTCTTGTATTCTCCCACCCGCGCGGTTGTATGGACAACCTGGCGCTGGAGATTTGAAAGGCTCACCGTGTCATTGTCGCAAATGCCGATGGTGCCAACCCCTGCCGCCGCAAGATAGAGAAGTGTGGGCGCACCAAGCCCGCCCGCCCCGATGACCAGAACCTTCGAATTGATAAGTTTTGCCTGCCCAGGCCCGCCAACTTCCGGCATGACGATATGCCGGGCGTAGCGTTCAAGTTCTTCGGGAGAGAGCGCCATCAGCGAACTCCCGAAGAGCCAAAGCCATTGCCGCCACGCGCCGTATCATCGAGAGTCGTAACTTCCTGCAATGTCGCACGGGCAACGGCGGCGACAATCATTTGGGCAATGCGGTCGCCTCTCCTAATGATAAAATCATCCGTACCAAGATTGACCAGGGGTACTTTGATCTCACCGCGGTAATCACTGTCAATGGTGCCGGGAGAATTCAGGACTGTAACACCATGCTTCACGGCCAAGCCGGAGCGTGGCCGTACCTGTGCCTCATGGTGCTCTGGAAGTGCGATGGCAAAACCCGTTGGCATGAGAACACGAGCTCCGGATTTCAGCACGGCATCCTCTGCGGCACGGAGATCCATCCCAGCGGCGCCGTGTGTTTCATACGCCGGCAGGGGCAGATCTTCACCATTGGCCAGCCGCATGATCCGTAAAGACGTCATGCCTTGTCCGTTGCCAGTTGCGTGGCAAGCAGTTGCATCAACCGGCGGGCAACCTCCTGCTTTGACATGGGCGCCCAGTTCTCCACGCCCGAAGTGGAAACAAGCTGAACCCTGTTCTGGTCCCCGCCGAAAACACCGCGTTCCTTGCTCACATCATTGGCAACGATAAGGTCGCAACCCTTCTTCTTGAGCTTCGCGCGGGCATTTTCCACGACATTCTCGGTTTCCGCAGCAAACCCCACAACCAGCGCCGGGCGTTTTGATGCATGCTTGGCGATGGCTTGCAGAATATCGGGGTTTTCGACGAGCTGCAGGTTTGGATTGCCGCTTCCGTCTTTCTTGATCTTCTGGTCTTTCTCCTGCGCCACGCGCCAGTCTGCAACGGCGGCCGTGAAGATGGCGATGTCACAGGGGAGTTCCCGTTCGCTGGCAGCCAGCATTTCAACTGCACTTGTCACCGGAATCATCTGCACGCCGGGAGGGATCGGAAGATCCACAGGTCCGGAAACCAGAATGGTTTCGGCTCCAAGCGCAACGGCTGCGGCGGCGAGGGCATAACCCTGCTTGCCGGACGAATGATTGGAAATGTAACGCACCGGGTCGATCGCTTCGCGCGTGGGCCCGGCGGTGACCAGCACCTTCTTGCCTTTGAGAGGTTGCGGCTTTGGTGCAAGCGCTGATTCAATTGCGGCAACAATTTCGGAAGGCTCGGCCATACGGCCCAATCCAAATTCGCCACAGGCCATGTCCCCATCATTGGGGCCGACCAGCAGGATGCCATCATGTTTCAACTGCAGGAGATTGCGCTGGGTCGCCGCGTGGTGCCACATCCGCACATTCATGGCGGGAGCAATGAGTACAGGTTTGTCGGTCGCAAGAAGCGTCGTAGAGGCAAGGTCGTTGGCATGGCCATTTGCCATCTTCGCCATGAGGTCCGCCGTTGCCGGAGCCACCACCAGCAGGTCCGCCGCCCGCGACAATTCAATATGGCCCATTTCGATTTCATCGGTCAGGTTGAACAATGCCGTGTTAACCTTTTGTCCGGTGAGGCTTGCCACCGACAGGGGCGTCACAAATTCCTCCGCCGCTTTCGTCATGATGGTGCGAACGCTCACGCCCCTGGCCGCGAGC
>JBAVOA010000329.1:0-2427 GCA_049691635.1 Aestuariivirga sp.
CCCAGGAACTCACCACTGACGCTTTCGTCAGCCCCTGGGAAACCGCGAGTTTCAGCCGCGGCCTGTTTGGTCTTTCGCCCAATCCCGACTTTATTGAAAAAACCCTGAAAGACCTGTCCCTCTGGGACAAGAAAGACAGTAAGATCATGCAGCTCTCAGGCGGCATGAAGCGCCGGGTGCTGATCGCCAAGGCGCTCGCCCACGAACCAAAAATCCTCTTCCTTGATGAGCCCACGGCGGGCGTCGATGTTGAGCTCCGCCGTGACATGTGGCAACTCGTGCGCAAGCTGCGCGAAATCGGCGTCACCATCATTCTCACCACCCACTATATTGACGAAGCCGAAGAAATGGCTGATCGCATCGGAGTCATCGACAAGGGTGAGATCATACTGGTCGAGGACAAGAAGGTCCTGATGTCGAAACTGGGCAAGAAGCAGGCCATCCTGCATCTCGACCGCCCCTTGAAAAGCATACCAAAGAAACTCGCCAAGTATGGGCTGGAACTTAACGGCGACCGCACCTTGCTCACCCACACCTATGATGCCCAGGGCAACAAGACGGGCATCGCCGCCCTGCTTGCAGACCTGCAGGCCACAAAAATAAAGTTCAAGGATATGGAAACCAAGCAAAGCTCGCTGGAGGAAATCTTCGTGAGCCTGGTGAGGAAGCCCGCATGAACATCAACGCCGTCAAGGCCATCTATCGTTTCGAAATGGCAAGGGCGCTCCGCACTCTGACCCAAAGCCTCGTCTCGCCGGTCATTTCGACCTCCCTCTATTTCGTTGTCTTTGGCGCTGCTATCGGTTCGCGCATCCAGGAAATTGACGGCATCAACTACGGCTCTTTTATCGTGCCGGGCCTCATCATGCTGTCGCTGCTCACCCAGAGCATTGCCAACGCCTCCATCGGCATCTATTTCCCGCGCTTCATCGGCACCATTTTCGAGGTTTTCTCCGCCCCCGTGTCCTATCTGGAAATCGTTATCGCCTACGTCGGGGCCGCCGCCACCAAGTCCATTGTCCTCGGGCTGGTCATATTGGCAACGGCGGCTCTCTTTGTTCCCTTGCAGATCATCCACCCCTTCTGGATGCTGACCTTTCTGGTGCTCACCGCCGTGACTTTCAGCCTCTTCGGTTTCATCATCGGAATCTGGGCCGATGGCTTTGAGAAATTGCAGCTCATTCCCCTGCTGGTCATCACGCCGCTCACCTTCCTCGGCGGCAGCTTCTATTCCATCACCATGCTGCCGCCGCTCTGGCAGAAAATCAGCCTGTTCAATCCTGTGGTCTATCTCATCAGCGGCTTCAGATGGAGCTTCTTTGGCCAGTCCGATGTCAGCGTCGGTTACAGCCTGCTGGCCATCGCGGCATTTCTCGCCGCTTGCCTTGCCACAATCGCCTGGATTTTCAGAACCGGTTATCGCATCAAGAACTAGCAGCAGCCAAGGTCGCTCAAGAGTGCTGGCGCCAGGGATTGAAATGCGCCCCGTTCGACAAGGCCGGCAACTGCTTCGATATCGGTGGAAAACTCCCGGTCTTGTTCCCGGCTTGCCGCCTGCGAGCGCACAAGAGCATGAGTCTCTTCCAGCGCTTTTGAGGATTTCAGCGGCCTCCGGAAATCAATGCCTTCCACCGCCGCCATCAGCTCAATCGCGATAATGCGTGCGAGATTGGCATTCATCGGTCCAAGCCGCCGCGCCCCGTGAGTCGCCATGGAGACGTGATCTTCCTGGTTGGCCGATGTAGGCGCTGAATCAACCGAGGCCGGGTGGGCCATCTGCTTGTTCTCGCTCATCAAGGCCGCTGACGTGCATTGCGGAATCATGAATCCGGAATTGAGGCCGGGATTGCGGATGAGAAACGGTGGCAGCAGTGAAATGGAGGAATCAATCAATGCCGCCATGCGCCGTTCCGAAAGCGAGCCCATTTCCGCAACGGCAATGGCGATCATGTCGGCCGCAAAGGCCACGGGCTCCGCATGGAAATTGCCGCCCGACAGCACCGCGCCATCTTCGGCAAACACCAGCGGATTGTCGGAAACGCCGTTGGCTTCGATCATCAGCGTGCGCGCCGCATTGGCCAGCATGTCGAGGCATGCGCCCATCACCTGCGGCTGGCACCGGAAGGAATAGGGATCCTGCACCCGCTCGTCATCTCTCAAATGCGAGGCGCGGATGGCGCTTCCCGCAAGCAACCGGCGGTAATGGCTGGCGGCAAGAATCTGCCCAGGATGGGGGCGCAGCGCGTGGATTCGGGGGTCAAAGGGTGTATCGGACCCCATTACCGCATCAATCGAAAGCGCCCCTGCCAGAATGGCTGCCGCCGCGTTGCGTTCCGCCGCGACGAGGCCGGAAAGCGCCAAGGCGGTCGAAACCTGCGTGCCGTTGAGCAGCGCCAGCCCTTCCTTGGGCCCAAGGGAAACCGGTTT
>JBAVOA010000330.1:0-2304 GCA_049691635.1 Aestuariivirga sp.
TAGCAGCAGAGACTGTTGCGCCTGCAGAGGAAACAATTGCTCCCACCGTGGAAGCTATTGCTCCCGTGGCAGAAACGATTGTTCCCGTTGCCGAAACTGCAGATGAACCAGTTATTGCGTCCGAACCAGCCAACGGTGAAAGTCCGGCTGCAGATATCGTCAAGCCGCCGGGCCGTCGCAAGTCGCAGCTTCCAAACGGCAAACTGGGCGAAGACCATCTGCCGACGTCGGGCATGGTCGTTCATGGCATCAGCGAAATTGCCAAAGCCATTTACATGATGCCCACCTCCGATGACCGGGCCGCGTTCCTTGGTGAAGTCGCCGCCATGGCTGCTGCCGAGGCGGCCTGGGAGTTGCAACGGGCCAATCTCCCGTCAATCGTTCATGCTGAAGCGGCACCCAAGCCAAAGCCCCAGATCCGCAAAGCCAAGCCTGTCGATGATCCCTTCGCCAAGCTTGACCTCGATGGTCCCTCCGAAAATACCTCCGTCGACGAAACCGACGAGGATGCCGGTGAACTGGCACGCTCGCTGCTCGACATGATGCTGTCCAATCCGAGTGCTGGCCAACCCCAAGAGCGGGCTCTTGCCGCGGATGCCTTGTTGAAACTCGTGCCGCGCATTCCGCTGCGTGCCTTGGTGACCGTCGTTGACCGCCTCTCGATCATGGATGCACCGCCCCATCTTCTGGTCTCGAAGCTCATCCACGATCCGCGCATTGAAGTGGCCGGCCCCTTGTTGGAGCATTGCAACCACATCAGCGATCAGGTTCTGGCCAAGGTCATCGCCACGGGGCAGGTGAGTCTGCTGCGCCTGATCGCGCGCCGCCGCCATATTTCGGCAACCCTGAGCGACCAGCTTATTGAATTTGATGATCCCTCGGTTATTCTCACTCTGGTGCGCAACAGTGGCGCTGCCTTCTCCCACCACGCCTTCCCGAAGCTGGCCGACCATGCCCAGCGCCACCACGCGCTGCTCGCCCCCTTTGCCACCAGGCCGGATTTGCCGGCTCCCATCGCCTTTGAGCTTTTCTGGTTTGTTCCAGCCGAACTCCGCCGCTACCTCCTGTCGCGCTTCCTGACCGACTCCGAAACCCTGACCAAGATCCTGAAAATAACCCACGTCATGGGCGGCGGTGAGCAGGGGATGGAGGACAAGTTCCCCGAGCGCGAACAGATTGAAGCCCTGGTCGAGTTCCTGAACGGCGGAAGGGTTCCGGAAGCCGCCGGCCTCCTGGCTGAAATTGCCGCCATTCAAATGGACAACGCCACGCGCATCATTGCCGATGCCAATGGCGAGCCGCTCACCATTGCCCTCAAGGCCATCGGCACCAATCGCATCCGCTTTGGCGAAATCATCGACCTGCTCAAGGCCTCCGACTTTGGCGTCATCGCGTCGTCGCGGAGCACGGCCGAACTGCAGAACATCTTTGACTCCATGTCCTTCAACAAGGCCCGCGTCCTGCTCACCTATTGGGACTGGGCCGTGCTCAAGTCCGGCCCCTACGCCCCGGCCAATTGAAACAGCCAGCAGGTCAATCCCTTTTAAGAAGCTGATCCAGGTGTCCCTGGCCATGGGGATCCTGCTAATATGATCCTGACCAGAACCGGGCGAGGAGCATCCCATGTATTTGCAGGCAATCGAGGAAGACAAGGCAACGGGCCGGGTGGCGGAAATCTATGCGGCGCAGAAGGCGCAGCTGGGTTTCGTCATGGCGACGGCGAAAAGCTTTACCCCCAGGCCGGACCTGCTGCCCATCTATACGGAATTCGCCGAGAAGATCCGCGCCGGGTTTTCCCTCGGCCTCAGGGAATGGCGGCTGATCACCCTGATCGCGGCAAAGCACATCCCGTCCACCTATTGCTCCTATGTCTATGGCAAGCAGCTGATTGGCGATCTGGGGTCGAAGGCCGCCGTCCTGGCGGTGCAGCGGGACTTCCGCACTGCCGGCCTTCCGGAGCGGGACGTGGCGATGCTGGCCTATGCCGAGAAGATCGCAAGGGACGCCTCGAAGATTTCGCAGGCCGACATCGATCGCCTGCGCGCCGCAGGCTTCACCGACCAGCAGATTTGCGACATTGCCCTTTGCGCCTCGTTCCGCTGCTTTGTCAGCCGCTTCTTCGATGCCGTGGGGGCCGGGCCGGAGCCCGTCTACATTGACAGTGATGATGAGTTTCGAGCCGCCATGACCGTAGGAAAAACCTAATGAGGCCTCCAGGCTTCATGCCGGTGGGATGAAAGCCTGCGCGACGGTTTTGAACACCGGCAGCGACTCGAGCCGTGCGGCATGGGCTTTGAGCGCTGG
>JBAVOA010000331.1:0-11876 GCA_049691635.1 Aestuariivirga sp.
AAAAACCGACTCCGGGCTAACCGCCCGAAAGTCCGAAAACTATTATGATATAAAAAGCACCATATTCAATGCCCTGATTGATGCGATCGACCTGACCCAACTCGGCCAGCTTGACCGGGATGCGGCGCGCGATGAAATTCGCGACATTGTCAACGAGATAATCACACTCAAAGATGTAGTGATGTCCATTGCCGAGCAGGAGGAACTGCTCGAGGATATTTGTAACGACGTACTTGGCTACGGCCCGCTGGAACCTCTTCTCGCCCGCGATGACATTTCCGATATCATGGTCAACGGTGCAAATCTGACCTTTATTGAAGTCGGCGGCAAGATGCAGCAGACAGGTGTACGCTTCCGCGACAACGGCCAGCTGCTGAACATCTGCCAGCGCATCGTCAGCCAGATCGGCCGGCGTGTCGATGAAGCAAGCCCGATATGCGACGCGCGCTTGCCCGACGGCTCGCGCGTCAACGTTATCGTTGGACCTCTCGCCATTGATGGCCCGGCACTTACGATCCGTAAGTTCAAGAAAGACCGTTTGAAACTGAGTGATCTCGTCAAATTCAAGTCGATTACGCCGGAGGGCGCTTCGATCCTGGAAATTATTGGCCGCGTCCGTTGCAATGTGTTGATTTCTGGCGGTACCGGCTCTGGCAAGACGACCCTGTTGAACTGCCTCACTGGTCATATTGACCACGACGAACGTATCATTACCTGTGAAGATGCTGCTGAACTTCAGTTGCAACAGCCCCATGTGGTGCGACTTGAAACCCGCCCGCCCAATTTGGAAGGCGAAGGCTCGATCACAATGCGTGATCTGGTGAAGAATTGCCTGCGTATGCGGCCCGAAAGAATCATTGTCGGCGAAGTCCGCGGACCGGAGGCCTTTGACCTTTTGCAGGCCATGAACACTGGTCACGACGGATCCATGGGAACGCTTCACGCCAACAGTCCGCGCGAAGCGCTTTCACGCCTTGAGTCCATGATCACGATGGGCGGCTTCTCGCTCCCGTCAAAGACAATCAAGGAGATGGTGTGCGGTTCGATTGACGTGATCGTTCAGGCAGCCCGTCTGCGGGATGGCTCGCGCCGCATCACTCACATCACCGAAGTTGTCGGCATGGAAGGCGATGTGATTATTACCCAGGATCTCTTTGTCTACGAAATCGTTGGCGAGGACGCCAATGGAAAAATTATCGGTCGGCACCGGTCAACCGGAATTGCACGGCCGCATTTTTGGGACCGCGCCCGTTACTACAATGAAGAGAGGCGGTTAGCAGAGGCTCTCGAGAAGGCTGAAGCGCGCAACGACCAGGATTAAATAGTTCGAAAAAAGTGCGTTGCGGCGAGTGTTGCGCATGAGACAATAGGAAATACAAAGTCATGTTCTTTGGCCAAGATCTTTCACAGGTCGCATTTGTGTTCATGGTGGCCGTTGCCGTAGGCGGCATGGCACTGGCGATATTTTTCCCCTTCTTTGCGAATGCCTCGGCATCCAAGAGAATTCAGGCCGTCACCTCGTCAAGCAAGATGCCAGCCAAGCAAACACTCCGGTCGCGCCTGATGGAGGACCCAAAGGACACACGTCGCAAACAAATTCAGGATTCGTTGAACCAGCTGGGTGAGCGCGAAAAACAACGCAAGAAGAAAGTCAATTTGCGCACTCTCATCGCGCAGTCGGGCATCGACATGTCAATACGGACGTTCTGGATGTTCTCTGTTGTTCTGGGCGCTATCATGGCTCTTGTGCCCTTTGTTTTTGCCTTGCCGTGGTATGTGTGTGTTGGCTCCGGCCTAGTTGGTTTCCTTGGTTTTCCACGTTGGTTCATTAAATTTGTGCGCACTAGGCGACAGAATACTTTCCTCAATGACTTTGCTGACGCAATTGACGTGATGGTTCGTGGCCTTAAATCGGGTCTTCCGGTGACTGATGCAATGAAGATCATTGCCAGTGAATCTGGTCCGCCCGTGGGACCGGAATTCAACGAGGTTGTGGAGGGGCAGCGCATTGGCATTTCCGTTGATCAAGGCATCGAGCGCATGGTTGAGCGGATACCTTTGGCAGAGGTTAACTTTCTTGCGATTGTGATGGCAATCCAGTCGAAGACCGGCGGCAATCTCTCGGAAGCTTTGGGTAATTTGTCAAAGGTGTTGCGTGACCGCAAGAAAATGAAGGCCAAGATTAGGTCCATGAGCCAGGAAGCGAAATCTTCAGCTGCGATCATCGGTTCCCTTCCCTTTGTGATTATGGGTGCCCTCACCGTGTTGAATCCGGAATACCTGAATCCACTTCTCTACACCAACATCGGAAACATCATGCTTGGCACCTGCGCGGCGTGGATGATGACAGGCGTCTTGGTCATGCGCAAAATGATCAACTTTGAAATCTAGAACCGGATCGCGGGAAAATGCTGAGCTTTATCGAGAGTCTCCTACATGTTGAAGTGCTGATCACGGCGCTCGTCGGTTTCGCTGCATTTGGAACCGTGTTGACAATTGCCGCGCCTTATTTCGAAGGCGACAAGCTTAACGCACGGATCAAGGGTGTATCTGTTGAGCGCGACAAGCTTCGCGCCCAGCAAAAAGCTCACCTTGCGGGTGGTGAAGCGAAACTGCGCGAGCAGTCAAAACGTGGTCTCGTAACGCAGATTGTGGAGTCTCTCAATTTGCGCAGCGTGTTCGAGGCGGATGCTTCGCGTGATTCGCTCCGCCAGGCCGGCATGCGAAGCGAGCGTCAGCTTGTGACATTTCTTGCAATGCGCTTGATTACGCCAATATTTGTAGCCTTGATCGTATTCGTTTATTCCTCAACTGTATTTGCAGACCGTATCCCGCCGCAAATGCGTTTGGTCGCAACTGCGGTCGGCTTGGTGTTTGGCTTTTACTTGCCCAGCATCATCGTCAAAAACCTCAAGACAAGGCGCCAGCAGTCGATCAAGAAGGCCTGGTCAGACGCGCTGGATCTCCTCTTGATCTGCGTTGAATCCGGCATGGCGATTGAGCCTGCCATGCAGCGTGTTGCCCGTGAAATTGGCAGTGGTTCGGTGGCCCTGGCTGAAGAACTCACGCTGACCGTGGCAGAGCTCTCCTACTTGCAGGACCGCCGCAAGGCATTTGAGAATTTGGGAAAACGTACGGGCCTTCCCACGGTGAAGTCAGTCGTCACCAGCCTTATCCAGTCGGAGCGCTATGGTACGCCCTTGGGCACCGCGTTGCGGGTTCTGGCCCAGGAAAACCGTGACGCACGCATGCAGGAAGCGGAAAGGAAGGCAGCTGCACTTCCACCAAAGCTCACCGTACCGATGATTCTGTTCTTTTTGCCGGTAATCTTCGTCATCATTCTGGGACCATCCGTTATCCTCGTCATGAAGCTCCAATAGGCGGAGTTCCGGCAACAAAAAAGCGCGAAGGAATTTCGCGCTTTTTTGTTTGGTATTGAGGTTTTAACCTTGCGTTTTCCCGGAAAGCTGCTGCCACGTATTGGGCTGCGACAGCATTTTTTGCAAATAGGCCATGTTGGCCTCAACCTCGTCCGGGGGCAAATCCTCGCTGGCGATTTTCTTGGATTCGTCAAAGCGCCCTTGCAACCCGACAACCAGTGCAAGATTCTGGCGAAGCCTTGGCAATGATTTGCCTTCCGGCAAAACCATGGCGCCGCGCAATGTTTTCTCGGCTTGGCTCAGGTTTCCTTCAAGCGCATAGGACATGCCCATATTGTTGAGGACAGAAATTTGATGGGGTTGCAGTGCCAGGGCCTTTTCATAGGTTTCGCGCGCGGTGGCATATTCTCCCTGTTGGTCATAGGCTGAACCCAGCGCAGACAGACTGCGCCAGTCGCCCGCCCCGCTGTCCATCACGGATTTGAGTATTGGGACTGCTTCTCCCGGACGCCCTGCAGCCAGGAGCTTTTTCCCATATACGGCTTGGATATTGGTATTCTGCGGATTTTGCTGCGAAAGCGTTGCAAGCACCTGCAATTGTTGATCCGCCTGGCCGAGCTTTTCCAGCCCGTCGGCATAGGCTAGGCCAAGCGCGAGGTTTTTTTGATCATTTTGCCAGCGTTCGCCAAGTTCGGCTGTCTTCTTGAATGATGCGGGCGCCGTACTCGCCGTCGTCATCCCGTCGAGACCATCCAGGCTCGCGGTGTTGCTCTGGCAAGCCGCGATGGAAAATGCCGAGGTCAGCAAGAGCAAAGGCAGGCTAAATTTACGCAAATTTCGAAAGTTGATCGCCGTCATCGCCCACACCCCAAAAAGAATCATGCCTTCAAAGAAATTGAAAGCCTGATGATGAATTGCAGGTGTCAACAAACCATTAACCATGTAATGATCGAAACCCAATGCAATCAAAGAGGTAGTCGAGCCTAAAATGATGGATGTCCGGAAAATCCTGTTGAAATCTGGTGGCGGCAAGGCCATCCCCATTCGGGTTGCAACGACAGCAACCTGGCCGAAAATGCAAACAGAACTGTCGATCATCGCTCGGAATTGGGCCCAGGCTCAGGGATTCATGGGAGTATCAGGAAGCAGTTTTCTGGTTCCCGATGGCAAGGGAGCAATTGCCGAAGTCGTTTGGGGGTCCAACCCGGGTGACGACGGCTTCCATCTGGTCCGCCTCGGTCGGCAATTGCCGCCAGGCACCTATGAAGTTAGGGCCGAGAAATCTGATATGCCAAGGTTTATGGAATTGGCCTGGTGTCTTGAGGCCTACGGTTTTGACCATTACAAAACGCAGGCTAGGGCATTTCCCCGCCTCGTTTGCGGAGGAGGTTCTGATTATGAGGGGATCGTCCGTCTGGCAAACGCCACCTACATGGTGCGTGATCTCATCAATACACCCTCCAATGACTTTGGCCCTGACGAATTGGAAGCTGCCGCCCGTGGGCTAGCCAAGCACTACAAGGCAAAGTTGGGTGTCACTGCCGGGGATGCCCTGAAACGCAGCTTTCCTATGATTCATGCGGTTGGCAAGGCCAGCCCGCGACAGCCCCGCCTTATTGACTTCTCCTGGGGTGCTGTGCGGGCACCTAAGGTGACACTGGTAGGCAAGGGAGTCTGTTTTGATACTGGCGGTCTCGATATCAAGCCAGCCTCTGGCATGGTCCTGATGAAAAAGGACATGGGCGGAGCCGCCAATGTGCTGGGCCTGGCCCAGATGATCATGGATGCCAAACTTCCCGTGCGCCTGCGCGTCCTGATCCCGGCGGTTGAAAACTCCATCGCCGGAAATGCCTTCCGTCCCGGAGATATCCTGAAGAGCCGCAAGGGCCTGACAGTGGAGATCGGCAATACGGATGCGGAGGGAAGGCTGGTTCTCGGGGACGCCCTGGCGCTGGCCGACGAGGAGGCTCCCGATCTCCTGATCGACATGGCAACGCTCACGGGCTCGGCGCGCGTGGCCTTGGGGCCTGACCTCCCGCCGTTTTACACCAATGATGAAGGCCTTGCCGCGGACCTCACTCGCCACGCCGGCGAGCAGCGCGATCACCTGTGGCGCATGCCATTTTGGGAACCCTACTGTTCCCTGTTTGAATCTTCAGTAGCCGATATGAACAATAGTGCTGATTCAAGCTTTGCGGGCTCCATAACGGCGGCGCTGTTCCTCAAGCGCTTTGTCGAGAAAGCCAAATCCTATGTCCATTTCGACATCTATGGTTGGACCCCGGCGGCCAAGCCGGGTTTTCCAAAAGGGGGTGAGGCACAGGGTATTAGAGCCCTGTTTTCGCTGATCTCGGAACGTTACAAGAAATAGACTTGCACCTCAGGGCGCGATGCGAGAGAATGAAACGCGTCCGTAACGATTGCCAATGCCCATATGTCAACCCCGCTGGGAACCGCACAGGCCCTTAAACTCTGGCATGATGTCAATCTTGCCCAGGTCCATGGCCATGAGGCCGATTTGTCCGTGCGCCAGGTGACCATTCTTTTGACCATCTATATGGAAGCCCCGCCTCACACGATTCGCGACCTCGCCAAGAAGCTTAAGGTCTCAAAACCCGTGATCACCCGGGCCCTGGATTCCATGGGCAAGCTCGACCTTGTGGCGCGTCGGCGTGACGAGGCGGACCGCCGCAATGTCTTGGTTCAGAGAACGGTAAAGGGTGCGTTATATCTTGACCGGCTGGCTGACCTGATCAGCCTCAACTCGAAGAACCTCTGATGCCTGATATCGATAGTCGTCTGAATGCCTTCCGTCCCAATCTTGCCAATGTGAAATTGCAGGGACGTGTCATCGCCGAAAGATTTGTTGAAGGCATGACCATGGAAGTCATTGCGCCCATTGCAACGGTGTTCGGCGAAGCCTCGGCAACGGCCAGGCAAGCCACGCAAGCCCTGTTGGGTGAAAGGCTTGCGGCCTTCGAAGTCACCGATGAATGGATATGGTGTCAACTCGAACGGGATGGATATGTCGGTTACCTATCCAAGGCCAATGTATCGGCGGATTTGAGAACGCCCACCCACCGGGTTGCCGTATCTCACACCTTCTCGTACCCGCAACCGGACATCAAATCGCAAGTTCCAGTCATGCTGCCCATGAATGCCCGGCTCGAAACCATTGAAAGCGGTGAGAAATTTTCAAAGCTCGCCAATGGACGCTATGTGTTTTCGAAACACCTCAAACCGCTGAATGAATTGGAGCCGGACTTTGTGGCGGTAGCCGAAAGATTTCTCGATGTCCCCTACTACTGGGGCGGCAAGACAGCCCAGGGCGTGGATTGTTCCGGCCTTGTGCAGACCTCGCTGGAGGCCTGCGGAATATTCGCGCCGCGCGACACGGACATGCAGGAGGTGCAGCTAGGCCAGAACTTGATGATCAACGATCTCGATAGCTTGCGCCGTGGCGACCTGGTTTTCTGGAAAGGCCACGTGGGAATTATGACCGACCAAAAAACCCTTCTTCACGCCAATGGTTTTCATATGATGACCGTAAAGGAGCCCTTGGCCGAAGCCTTTTCCCGGATTGCCAGCATGTACGGACAACCCACCAGCATCAAACGGCTTTAGTATCCGCGCGCCCGGTCCACCAGATTGAGAAGCGGCAGGCCCGCCTTATGCCTTTCGATCTGTGCTGCCACATAGGCGCAGATCACTTCCGGATCGGAATCCGCCGCGATATGCGGTGTCACGGTGACACGCGGATGTGCCCAAAGGGGATCATCGGCGGGCAGGGGTTCAACCGCAAAGACATCGAGGGTCGCCGCAAACAGCTCGCCGTTGTCGAGGCATTTCACAATATCACTGGCCACCTGCTGGCGGCCACGGCCCGCATTGATGACGATGGGTGCGTCAAAGGGCCCGCGCCGCGACAGTTTGCGGATTGTTGACCGGTTGATAATGCCGTCGGTTTCTGCCGTGGCCGGAAGCAGGGAAATCAGAATATCGGTCCGCGCCAGGAAGGCATCAAATCCGGAAGCGCCGGCAAAGCATTCCACCCCCGGAATGGATTTCCGGTTACGGCTCCAACCCGCCACTTGAAAACCGAGGTCGCGCAGGCGCAGCGCCGAGTCCTGACCCATGACGCCAAGTCCCATAATGCCGACAGTGAGGGCAGAAGCCGCATGGGTTGGAAAATTGTCCCAAACCCTCAGCTTCTGGTTTTCATCAATGCGCCGCTGCTGGCGGTGATGCAGAAGCACATGCAACACGATATATTCCGTCATGCGCTTGGTAAGGTCATCATCATTCACCCGCACAATCGGGATGTTCTCAGGCAACGTCGGGTCTTTCAGAATGGCATCGACCCCGGCACCCAGTGAATAGATCACCTTCAGGTTGGGAAGGCCTTTCAGGACATTGGCAGGCGGAAGCCAGGCTGCGGCATATTCAATATCCTCGACACGCCCAAGGCCGTCGGGCCAGATTCGCACGTCAAGCTGGGGGGCAGCTTTCGTCATGGCAGCTTTCCAGAGGTCGGTGGGCCATGTCGGCGTTACGAACAGGAATGCCATCACTGCCTCACGATGCTTTCCGGTGCTGCCTTGAGATTGAGCGAAGCCCCGATCAGCGCCTTGGTATAGTCCGTTTGCGGGGTCTCGAATATCTGCGAGGCTGGCCCCCGTTCAACCGCCACACCGTTGCGCATGACGATGACATCGTTTGCCAGCGCCCGCACCACCCGCAGATCGTGGCTGATGAAGAGATAACTAAGATTGTGTTTGGTCTGCAGGTCGCGCAGCAGATCGACAATCTGCGCCTGCACGGACATGTCCAGAGCCGAGGTGGGCTCATCCAGCATGATGAATTTGGGATTGAGCGCAAGCGCCCGGGCAATGGCAATGCGCTGGCGCTGCCCGCCGGAGAACTCATGGGGGTAGCGGTCCATTGTTGCGGGGTCGAGCCCGACTTCTGTCAACGCCTTGGAAACGATTTCGCGGCGTTGCTCCGTATTGCCGCGTCCGCCCTGTACGATCAAGCCTTCTTCCACAATTTGCAGGATAGAAAGGCGTGGTGAAAGAGACCCAAAGGGATCCTGGAAAACGATCTGCATGTCCTTGCGCAAGGGTCGCATGGCATTGGAACTGAATTCGTCAATGCGTTTTCCTTGAAAAGAAATCTCGCCTTCCGAAGAAATCAATCGCAGGATGGCCAGGCCAAGCGTGGTTTTTCCCGAGCCCGATTCACCGACCACGCCCAATGTCTGGCCGGCCCTGACAATCGTATCAAGCCCGTCGACGGCCTTGATATGGCCAATGGTCTTGCGGAAGAATCCGCGCCGGATGGGAAACCAGACCTTCAGGTTCTTTGTTTCGACGACGACCGGGGCCGACGGGTCGGATTTCGGCGGCTTGCCCTTCGGCTCCGCCGAAAGCAGCATTTTGGTATAGTCGTGCTGCGGGTTGGCAAATACTGCCTTGGCGTCGCCTGCTTCAACTACCTTGCCCTTCTGCATCACGCAAATCGTATCGGCCATATGGCGCACGATCCCCAGGTCATGGGTAATGAGCAGCAGAGCCATGCCATACTCGGCCTGGAGATCCTTCAGCAATTTCAGGATTTGCGCCTGAACCGTCACGTCAAGGGCCGTGGTGGGCTCGTCGGCGATGAGCAGGTCAGGATTGTTGGCAAGCGCCATGGCGATCATGATCCGTTGCCGCTGTCCGCCGGACAATTGATGGGGGTAGTCCTGCAACCGCGTCTCTGGATCACGGATGCCCACCTTTTGCAGCAGGCCGATGATCCGCTCCCGTGCCGCCGCACCCTTCAATCCCTGATGCAGCTCCAGGATTTCGCCGATTTGCCGCTCCACCGAATGCAATGGGTTCAGTGATGTCATGGGCTCCTGGAAAACCATTGTGATGTCGTTGCCGCGTACCTTGCGCAGGTCGCGCTCATCCGCATCAAGCAATTCCTCGTCGTTGAACCTGATCGATCCCGAGGGATGCTCGGCAGCGGGGTAGGGCAGGAGCTTCAGGATGGAAAGGGCGGTCACCGATTTTCCCGAGCCGGACTCGCCCACAAGGGCCAGGGTCTCGCCCTTCTTGAGCGAGAAGGAAACACGGTCAACCGCCAGCGTGGCGATATCTCCCTGGCGGAAGGCAACGGACAGGTCCTTGACCTCGAGCAATGCCTCACTCATGCGAAAGTCTTTCGCGGGTCAAGCGCATCGCGCACGCCTTCACCGATGAAAACCAGCAGCGTGAGCATGATGGACACTACGAAGAAGCCGGTGAACCCCAGCCACGGCGCTTGCAGGTTGGCCTTGCCCTGGGCCAGCAGTTCACCAAGCGAAGGCGAGCCCGGAGGCAATCCAAACCCCAGGAAGTCAAGCGCCGTCAGCGTGGTCACGGAACCGGACAGAATGAAAGGCATGAAAGTAACCGTTGAAATCAGGGCATTGGGCAGAAGGTGCTTGAACATGATCTTCGTATTGCTGAGGCCCAGGGCCCTTGCCGCGCGCACATATTCAAAATTCCGGGCCCGCAGGAATTCGGCGCGCACTACCCCCACCAGTCCCGTCCACGAAAAAAGAACCAGAATGAAAAGCAGAAGCCAGAACGTAGGGGTGATGAAGGCAGCCAGGATGATGAGCAGATAGAGCGTGGGCATCGATGACCAGATGTCGATGAAACGCTGGAACAGCAGATCAGTCCAGCCGCCAAAATAACCCTGCACGGCACCGGCGGCCACCCCGATGATCGACGAGAAAAATGTCAGGATCAGGCCAAAGGCCACGGATATGCGAAAGCCGTAAATGAGGCGTGCGACAACATCGCGGCCCTGGTCATCGGTTCCCAGCCAGTTCAAATTTCCGAAAATGCAATTGGGGTCCGTTGCCCCCATCGGATACTTGGCGCAGGCCTCGTCCCGCGTGAGATTGGACGCGAGTGTCGAAGGCGCCGGCCGAGGCAGTTCGTTGTTCACGGTGTTATAGGAATAGCGGATGAGCGGCCAGATCATCCAGCCATTGGCGCTGATCTCTTCCTGGTTGACCGGATCGCGATAGTCCGTGCGCGCCAGAAACCCGCCGAACTTGGATTCGGGATATTCCACAAATGTCGGGAATAGCAATTCGCCCTTATAGGACGCGAGAATCGGCCGGTCATTGACAATGACCGGTGCAAAGACGCTGATCAGAAACAGCACGGTGAAAATCCACAGGGACCAGTATCCGCGGCGGTTGGCCTTGAAAAGTTCCCAGCGCCGCTTGTTCAGGCCTTTGAGGGTAAACAGTGCCACCGGCCTAGACCTCGCGCGATTCAAAATCGATGCGCGGATCGATCATCATGTAGGTCAGATCGCTGATCAACGCCACGACAAGGCCGACCAGCGTGAAAATATAGAGATTGGCAAAAACAATCGGATAATCGCGGTCGAGTGCTGCCTTGTAGGTCATGTATCCCAGGCCATCGAGCGAAAACACCGTTTCAATCAGCAGCGATCCGGAAAAAAAGGCTCCCAGGAAGGCCCCGGGAAAGCCGGAAATCACCAGCAGCATGGCATTGCGGAAGACATGGCCATAAAGCACCTGGCGTTCCGTCAGGCCTTTCGCCCGGGCGGTAATCACATATTGCTTGCGGATTTCATCGAGAAAGGAATTCTTGGTGAGCAGGGTCATGGTGGCGAAGCCGCCGATCCCCAGCGCAAACAGCGGCAGCGCCATGTGCCAGGCATAGTCGACGATTTTTCCGAACCAGCTCAACTCGCTGAAATTGTCCGAGGTCAGGCCACGCAGCGGGAACCAGCTATAATAGCTGCCGCCGGCAAACAATACGATGAGCAGGATGGCCAAAATGAAACTGGGGATGGCATAGCCCACAATGATGACAGCCGAGGTCCACACGTCGAAATTAGTTCCCGCCTTCACGGCTTTGCGGATGCCAAGCGGAATGGAAACCAGATAGGTGAGCAGCGTGAGCCAAAGGCCCAGCGAAATGGAAACCGGCATTTTTTCAACCATCAGGCTCACAACATCGCGGTCCCTGAAATAGCTCCTGCCGAAATTGAACGTCAGGTAATCGCCGATCATCTTGAGGAAGCGCTCATGCACTGGCCTGTCGAAGCCAAACTGCTTCTCAAGCGACTTGATGAACTCAGGGTCCAGCCCCTGCGCGCCCTTGTATTTTATGGCGCTGTCCACCCCGGTTTGCGATTGCTCATTGCCGCCGGCCTCATTGCCCGAATTGCCGCTGATGCGCGCCGTGGCGTCCGTATCCGTCCCCTGCATTTTCGCGATGACCTGCTCGATGGGGCCGCCGGGCACAAACTGGATGACCGCAAATGTCATCAGCATGATGCCAAGCAAGGTAGGGATCATCAGTAGAATGCGTTTGAGCAGATAGGACCCCATGCGCCCTATCCCGCCTTCACTCTTTTGGCTTTCTCTTCATCCCACCACCAAATGGTTGGGAAACCAACAGCATAGTCCGGCAATTTGTC
>JBAVOA010000332.1:0-3709 GCA_049691635.1 Aestuariivirga sp.
ATCACCGCCTGCGCGTCGCCAATCGCAAGGACATTCACGAAGCGCTGGTTGGCTGCGGCATTCCCCACCGCGGCGGCGATGGCCAGGCAGAACACCGGGCTGAACTGGCGCTCCTCCAGGCCAAAGCCATTGGCATCCGCAGGCTGGGTTCGGCAACCCTCGACCTGGCCTATGTGGCCGCCGGCCGCATGGATGCCTTCTGGGAACGCAACTTGCACCCCTGGGATCTCGCCGCAGGCATTCTGCTCATCCGCGAGGCTGGTGGCTTCACCAGCGACTGCGACAGCGAAGCCAATCCCTTGCAAACCGGAAACATCGTCGCCGCAAACGCCGACCTCTTGCCCTTGCTGAAGAAGGAACTGGCGGCGGCGAAAAAAATCACCGGCGCCTGATTTACTTACCCAAGTCCCAATCGATGGGATCCTGGCCCTGCGCCACCAGGAATGCGTTGGCCTTGGAAAACGGCCGCGAACCGAAAAACCCGTTATGCGCCGATAGCGGCGACGGATGCGCCGATATCAGCACCAGATGCCGCGTGCGGTCCACGAAGGCCGCCTTCTTCTGCGCGTAAGCCCCCCACAGGATGAACACCACGGGCCGCGGCTGGTCATTGACCAGGCGGATCACTGCGTCCGTGAAGCGTTCCCAGCCCTTGCCCTGATGCGATGCCGCCAGCCCCGCCTCCACCGTGAGAACCGCGTTCAGCAGCAACACGCCCTGCTTCGCCCAAGTCTCAAGATTTCCATGGGTTGGCGGCGCAATGCCAAGGTCGCTTTGCAGTTCCTTGTAGATGTTGATGAGCGAAGGCGGCGGCCGCACCCCCGGCTTCACTGAAAAGCAAAGCCCGTGCGCCTGGCCTTCGCCATGATAGGGATCCTGCCCCAGGATCACCACGCGCACTTTTTCCAGCGGTGTCACATCAAGCGCATGAAACCATTCCGAACCCTTGGGAAAGATGCGCTTGCCCTTGTCCCGCTCTGCCACCAGGAAATCCTTCAGCGCCGTCATATAGGGCGCCCCGAACTCCGGCGTAAGCGGTGCCTTCCAGCTATCATGCAGATTGACCATGCCTATTGATGGCGGAATTGCCGCCGGTCAGGCAAGAAAAAAGCCACGGACAAATCCGTGGCCTTCAAAACTCAAATTTAAACGGGATTAGAACGCCCCGCCAGCACCGGCACCGCCGCCTGCGCCAAAGCGCTTGGGCTTTTCGATCTTCTTGGGCATCGGCAGCAGGCCTTCGCGCTGCAGCTTCTTGCGGGCCAGCTTGCGGGTGCGGCGAACCGCTTCCGCCTTCTCGCGGGCCTTCTTCTCGGATGGCTTTTCAAAATGCCCGCGCAGCTTCATTTCGCGGAAAATGCCCTCGCGCTGCATCTTTTTCTTGAGGACTTTCAGGGCTTGATCGACATTGTTGTCACGGACTACGACTTGCAAGTGCTACCTCAAAATTGGTCAAAGTTTAAATTGTTTGAAGGGCGCCCCTGAAAGGGGTCGCTCAAAAAGTGGGCGTGGCGTACCACAGCCCATCATCCCTGTCGAGGGGTCAGCAGATTTATATGGCCCATTTTCCGCCCGCGCCGGGCTTCCGCTTTGCCGTAGTAATGCACCCCCGCATTGGCGGTCGCGCCATGGCTGGCCCAGTCAGCGCTTTCGAGGCCCAAAATATTGTGCATCACCACGTTGGAATGCCGCTCCGGACTGCCCAGCGGCCAGCCGCAGATGGCCCGGATATGCTGCTCAAATTGCGAAACAACGCAGGCATCCTGGGTCCAATGGCCGGAATTGTGAACCCGGGGCGCAATTTCGTTAACGATTAACGTGGTGCCTGAGACAAACATTTCGATCCCCATCACGCCCACATAGTCCAGGGCAGCAATGATCTTGCCCGCCATGGCGCGCGCCGCATCCGCCGTTTTTGCAGCAATATCAGCAGGTACCGTCGAAGTCCTGAGAATGTGGTTCTCGTGGCGGTTCTCCGGCACGTCATACACCGCAATCGCCCCGTCCCAGCCCCGCACGGCGATCACCGAGATTTCCTTGTCGAAGGAAATGAAGCCTTCGAGAATGGCGGGCGCCTTGCCGATTTCGGCCCAGGCAGCGGCAGCCGATGTCTTGTTGTCGATCATCGTCTGGCCCTTGCCGTCATAGCCAAAGCGCCGCGTTTTCAAGACGGATGGACGTCCGATACGGATAATGGCCTCATCCAGGTCCGCCTCGCTGCCCACCGGGGCAAAGGGTGCGACCGGAAAGCCCAATCCGGCGATAAAGGTTTTCTCGTCCACCCGGTCCTGCGCCGTCTTGAGGGCAGCCGAGCTTGGGGCCAGCGGCACCAGGGATTCAAGGAACGCCGCCGTATCGCCGGGAACATTCTCAAACTCATAGGTGACAACATCAACGCTATTGGCAAATTCCTCCAGCGCCGCAAAGTCATGATACTCGGCAATCGTGCGCGCGAATGAAACCTGAAAGGCCGGGCTATCCTCTTCCGGCGCAAAGATATGGCATTTGAGGCCAAGCTGCCCCGCCGCCAGCGCCAGCATGCGGCCCAATTGCCCGCCGCCCAATATGCCGACCGTCGAGCCCGGCGCCAAAGCTTTCGAAAGGCGCATCAGGCATCGTCCTTCGGCGTGTTGGCGACACTTGCCGTCTGCTTTTCGCGCCAGGCTTCAAGCCTTTTCGCCAAGGCCTCGTCGCCCAGCGCCAGAACGCTGGCTGCAAGCAGGCCTGCATTTGTGGCGCCTGCCTTGCCGATGGCCAGGGTGCCCACCGGAATTCCGGCCGGCATCTGCACAATCGACAGCAGTGAATCCTGGCCCGAAAGCGCCTTCGACTCCACCGGCACGCCGAACACTGGCAATATGGTCAGCGCCGCCACCATGCCCGGCAGATGGGCCGCCCCGCCGGCACCCGCAATGATCACCTTGACTCCTTCAGCCTTCGCACTGCCGGCGAATTCATAAAGCCGCTTGGGCGTACGGTGTGCCGAGACGATTCGCGACTCATGGGCCACGCCCAGGACGTCCAGAATTTCAGCCGCATGCCTCATTGTGGCCCAGTCCGACTGGCTGCCCATGACAATGGCAACAGGTGCTTTCAAAATGCCCAGCCTTTCACGCGATAATATTGGGAATCAGCATGTTCTCGATCTTCAGTATCTGGTCTTTCAGGTCGAGTTTCATTTTCTTCAGCCGCCGCAGCTGGAACTGGTCGCCCGTTCCCGATCCTTCCAGCGAAGCAATCGCCGTATCAAGATCGCGGTGCTGCTGCAGCAGATTCTGCAGCTTTGACCGAAGGGCAACCTCCTGCAGCGTGTCCATAGGACTCAATGTGCTCCCAAAGCATTGATTTCAGACCCCTTCACCTATGCCCTTGAAAGGCGTTCGACAAGCCCCCAAGTCTATGTCATCATGCTGTCGTTAACTTGAGCATTAGCGGAGGACATTAATGACCCTTCAGGCCCACTTGAGTGAGTTGATATCCAAGCATAGAGCGTTAGAAAAAGAATTGGCCGACGCCGTCGCCCATCCCGCCTCCACCGACCAGGAAATCGCCGAAATCAAGCGCCGAAAACTCAAGATCAAGGACGAGATTACAAGGCTGGAAGCCCAGCCCCACGCCGCCTGAGCAAGACGTTCTTCATTTTTCTATCCTGAAGGGGCCGCAAGCCGCGCATCCATTGCGAATGGTTTGCTTTGCGTTATGCGCACCC
>JBAVOA010000333.1:0-3524 GCA_049691635.1 Aestuariivirga sp.
GCGCGAGCCCTTCCCGACGGGAGGCGTTACCGTTTACATGAGGAAGATGATTGAACCGGCATGACCGGCGATTGAAAACCGCCGGCCACGCGAAAGGTTCAGTTGGAACAGACGATCTTCTTGAAGCCGTCACAAAAATCCTGGTCGCAAACGGCCGATGTGCCGATCAGCCGGGTTGGCGCGTAGGCTCCGATGTCATGGGCCACAGCATAGCTCGAAGCATTGTTCCAGCCCTTGGACTGGCAGAACTTCACGGCCGCCGGCTGGCCGCAACCGACACCCCAGTCAACGCAGAGATCAAGCCGCATGCCGTTGAATTTCGGCTTGACATAGACCTGTCCCGCTACCGGTGGCGGCAACGGGCTGGGCTTGAAACAGGTCACCTGGGCAAAGCCGTCGCAGAAGTCCTGATCGCAAACCGCACCCGTCGTGATGAGGCGGGTTGGGGTGGAGGCGCCAATGTCGTTGGCCACCATATGGCTGGAGGAATTGGTAAAGCCCTTGCTCACACACCAGGCATCGGCGGCGGGCTTGCCGCAGCCGGATCCCCAGTTCAAACAAAGGTCAAGCCGGTCGCCACTCACCTCCGGATTGGAGAAGGCCTGGTTTTCGGCATGGGCTGCACCGGCAAGCGCCATGGTGCTGAAGATGATTGAGGCTGTGGCGGCAAGAAAGGTTTTCATGGCGTTTGTTCCCAATGGTGTCTGTTGCGGTTGATGGTAGGCAAGGGATTACACCCATGAAACCGAATGGGCCGTGAACCTGCCATTCACGTCCGGTTCATCGCCGCCGTGAAGAACTCAACCTCTCTTGCCCAAGTGGTTTCCTCAAACAGCACGTCGTGGCCAAAGCCCGGAACGATTTCCATCTCCTTGGGTTCATTGGCGGCGGCAAACAGGCGCTTGCCGAATTCAAGAGGGACGAGCGTGTCCCGGTCACCATGAATGATCAGTAATGGGGCCTTCACGGCAGCGATGAAATCGATGGAGCGGTACTGGTCCTTCATCAGGATGTGGACTGGCAGCCACCAGTAGATCCGGGCGGCCACGTCGGCGGTTGAGGTGTAAGGCGCTTCGAGGGCCACGGCTCCTACCATATGGCTGGCGGCAAGCTGCACGGCAACGCCGCTGCCCAATGATTCACCCAGCAACGCGATCTTCGCCGGGGCTTGGTCTTTTGCGCCAAGCCAACGATAAGCCGCGGTCGCATCGGCGATGAGGCCCTGCTCTGTCGGCGATCCACTGCTGTCGCCGTAACCGCGGTAGGAGAGATAGGCGACACCAAAGCCACGGGACTGGTAATAGTTGAAGCGCAGGGGTCGGTCGCCCATCTCCCCGGCGTTGCCATGGAAGTAGAGGATGGTGGGCATGCCGGGTTTGGCCGGGGCATACCAGAGGGTGATGTTTTCGCCATCAGGGGTGGCCAGAGTTTCAATGCTTGCACCAGTAATGCCGACCGCTTCCGGAGTCAGACGCTTGTTTTCCGCAGGATACTGCAGTTTGCGCTGAAAGAGATACATGGCGCAGGCCGCAAGGGCATAGGCAGTCACAGCAAGGACAAGAAAAACCTTGATGAGGCTCATGCTTCAACCAGCTTTGCCGGCGTGTGCGTATCCTTCGTCCAGCTCCAGACGGCAAGCATCGGCTGGCTTGCGGTTTTGGTGGCGTGCAGCACATCCGGGGCGTGCCAGATGATGTCGCCTGGCGCTTTCAGTTCAAACGTACCCTGTCCTTGTTTCCAGTAGGTTGGCCCGGTGAGCGGCCAGTAAAGTTCGGGGGCCGGATGATAATGGTCCTTATAGTGGCAGTCCGGACCCAGCATCAGCAGGCCGAGGAGAAAATCGTCGCCGGAGAAAAAACCTTGGGGACCGATGATTTCACACCAACCGTAATTCTCGAGAAAATTGGCGCCCAGAATTTCGGCAGTATTGGATTTGGATTGCAGCCATTTGAGGTGGCCATCGAGCGAGGCAATGGCGGCGGCCAATTCCGGCTCCAGCATCATGGTTTCGGCGATGGACTGGGCGAAATAGCGGGTCACGGAAATATTTTGAGCGCGCGGCTCAACAAAATCACGGCGCGTCAGATCCTGTTCGGCCAGACGCTGCAAGACATCGTCGACAGGAATGCCGCCATGGGCATGCAGCCCCCGGGCAATCGCGCCAACCAGCCAGCGCGCGTCATTGTAGAGATCGTCACTCATCGCAAGCACCATGAGGTTTGAACTTGGAGAGAGAGCTAATGCAGATCGTAAACAAGCCGCGCCAATTTTATCAATTCTGCATCGCTTGGATAGCGCAAATTGGATTTCCGCATGGGAGCATTGGCGGGACTAGCCATGTGTTCGGCCAGAAGTTCCGGCCTGGTCAGATCCAGGCCGTCGTCCTCCAATGAAATCTTCATGCCGGTGGCCCGCACCAAACGGTCATAGGCTGCAACCGGATCGGTTGTTCCCATGGCTTTTGCAACCCTCGCGTAGGCTTCGCTTGCGCCCTGGGACACCCACTTCATGGTCGCCAGCATGGCCAGCCCCGTGGCCCTTCCGTGGGGAATAGGCGCCAAATCGGCCATGGCATGGGAAATATTGTGGGCAAGGGCTGTTCCGCAGTTATCAATCGCGATGCCCCCATAGCAGGAGCCTAACAGCAAAGCGCCGCGCGCTTCAAGGTCACCTGGAGTCCTGACGGCCCGTTCCAGATTTCCGGAGATCAGCGCTATGGCTTTCAGGGCATAGAGATCATTGCCATCGGTGCGATGCTTGTTGGTGGCCGCCTCTATGGCATGGACCAGCGCATCAAGCCCGGTTGCCGCCGTGACGGATGCAGGCACGCCTATCGTCAACTCGGGGTCGAGGATAGCCACCTGGGGTTTCAGCTCGTCTCCCCAAGCCCAGACCTTTACCTTATCCACATTTGCAAAAACCGAAACACGGGTAACTTCCGATCCGGTGCCTGCCGTGGTTGGCACGGCGATGATGGGAAGAATGTCTTTCGGCAGTGGCGTGTCACAAAGCTGATAGCTCTGGGCTGACAACCCTGAGGCGGCACAGGCTGCCACCAGCTTTGCCGTATCAAGAGCCGAACCTCCGCCGAGGCCCACAACGGCCTTGGCTTTCATCGCCCGCGCGATACCGCCAGCTGCATCAATTTCGGCAAGCTTGGGTTCGCCTTTCAGGCCATCAAAAACCTGGGCTTCCAGCCCGGCTTTCTTCAAACCTTCCAGTGTACGGCCCGTAATGCCGAGTTTGGTGAGCATGGGGTCAGCCACCACAAGAACGGGCGCCCCCTTTCCGGCAAGGCCTTCCACCTTGCCGGAAAGATCGGCGACGCGGCCCGCGCCAAAGATGATTTCGGGAAGACGTGAAAGGGTAAAGGGTTGCATGAATTCATCCATATGGTGAGGTTTACCTCCGCATATGTCCAGCATTGCAAGCGGTCAAGCGTGAAGCATTCTCACCTTTGTCTAGGAAATGCCTGGCCCGGTGATCTCCTTGAGAAGCTTCCGGTATATGGCATCGCCATAGGC
>JBAVOA010000334.1:0-2162 GCA_049691635.1 Aestuariivirga sp.
GGGAAAGGCAGTCTGTAAAAAATGTCAGCGGGCCGGTAATCCCCCCAAAATCGGGGGGATTGCCACTCCCAATCCCTTTTAGGTTGTATTCCAACTCATGGTCCATTGTCCTGAACCAGGAACTCGAATAGATATTCCTAAACCCCGTTCGAAGAATGGGATAAGGTACCCGACAAGGCGGATGAGGGCCACTTACCGCGTTACAAAATCCTCACCCTCGGTTCAGTCCTCCGCCGCAGCATCAAATCGCTCACGGCCCAGACCAGTGCATCGAGCCGGTCGGGGCTTTTCTTGCCTTCGCCGATGGCGGAGCACAGTTCATCTTCCAGTTCGGCGAAGCCGCCGACGTGGGACACCCTGCCCTGCTCGTACAAGGCCGCCACCGGTTCGGCTCTTGCCTGCTTGCCGAGCGTGGCGTGCACGGCGCGAAAGGATAAATCGGGATCGACCTCGCGCAACACCTGTTCCACCATGGCGCCGCCCTGGTTGATTTCGGCCACCACGCGCGACGCATTGCGCGCATGGTACAGGCCCACAATTTTCCGCGCCCACTGGGCCGGACGCGCGCCGTGAACGGAAGCATCATCCAGCACATAGCACCTGCCATCATGCCCGAGCCCGGCGCAGACAATGCCGCAGGCGTTGTCCTTCTTGCCAAAGCCCGCCGGCGGATCCACCGCCACCACCACACGGCGCAATTCCGGCGCGGCTGAAACCCGCGTTTCCTCGATCTTGTCGCGGGGAAACAGCGCATCGGGATCTTCCTCGATCAGTTCGCCGTTCAATTCTTGCCGCCCCAGCCGCGTGTTGCCATAGCGCGCCTGCACCTCATCGAGAAACGGCTTTGCCAGATTGGCGCTGTTGTCAAAGGTCGTCATGCGGCTGGTGACGATGCCGCCATCGGCCAGCAATTGCTTCAGGAGCGGTATGGGGCGCGGCGTCGTCGTGATGACGGCGCGGGGGTTCTCGCCCAGCCGCAAGGCAAAACTCAACATGCTCCAGACCGCGCTGGCGTGTTTCCATTTCGCCAGCTCATCGCACCAGGCCGCATCGAATTGCGGCCCGCGCAAACCATCGGGCTCCTCGGCCGAAAAGACATGGGCCACGCTGCCGCTGGGCCAGGTAAGCTGGCGCTTTGAAGGTTCATAACGCGGCCGTTCGCCATCATCATGGATGGCGAGCAGGCCGGACTTGCCCTCGATCATCACCAGCCGCGCCTCATCAAAAGTGGGCGCCACAAGGGCGATGCGTTCGGCGCGCGGTCCCCAGGTGCCCATGGCCATGGCCTTCACCCATTCGGCCCCGGCGCGGGTCTTGCCCGCCCCGCGCCCGCCGAGCAGCAGCCAGTTATGCCAGTCGTGGCCGTCAGGCGGAATCTGCTGGCCGGGCCTGGCCCAATTCCGCCAGTCCCGGTTCAGGTCCAGCACGTTCGCCAGCGGAAGGCTCCGGCTGAGCAGCTTGCCCTCCTCCCTCGTGGCGCAGCCCACTAATGCGGCGCGCAAGCTCTTCACGGGCGGCGTCATCAAAGCTCCGCCGTTCATGGCGTTTGCGGGCCCGGGCAGCGCGGTCCTTGCGTTCAAGTTCCAATACCTTTTCCAAAGTGCGCACCAGCGTGTTGGTGGCGCGGATTTCACGTTCGCTGTTGGCGGCGGAAAGATCGTCGCCGATGGCGCCGATCTGGCCCTCAAGCTGGCCCAGCCGCCTGTGCAGCAGGTCCTTGAAGCGCTGGATGGTGGCGCGCGTTCCGGTGCTGCTTCTGGCGCGGCGGAGTTTCCAGCCACGCCTGCAGGCTTCCTGCACCACTCTGAACCGGGAGACATTCAGGCTTTCTGCAATGGCGTCCAAATTCTGCGCCGGGTCTTCGTATCTTTCGCGGGTCTGCTGCCACAGCAATTCGCCCGCCGACTGTTCATCTGCGTTGCTCATCTTCTTACCCAATTGTGGAGAATAGCCGTTTATAGCTGTTTCACCGTACGGTGTCAAGCATTATTTCCTATAAAAGGAATTTAATTTATTTCACGTGACTCTTGAAAGATAGTCGAGATCAAGAGGAAAGGAACGCCGGTAAGTGTCCGCATCGACATCTTTGTATGTCAGGCATCTGAATTTTGGTCTTGCCGGATATTTACCGCCAACCTCAAATAGATCGACAAGTTCTGCTG
>JBAVOA010000335.1:0-3465 GCA_049691635.1 Aestuariivirga sp.
GCTTGCGCTCATCGTCGGTGAGACGTTTCTTCGCATTCTGGCCATAGCCACTGGTGACCCCGTAAACCGAGATGGCAGGATCCTCAAGGAGTGTCATAAATCTCCGCCGCGCCGCCTCCATCCGGGCCACCGCCGAGCCGTCGATCTCGACGGTTTCACCCGCCCATGCAACACGGCGCAGGTTCTCCAGGGTGATGTCCTTACGGGAGAAAAGTCTTACGCTCATCATCACATGCTTTCATGGCTATCATCACCTGCAGGCTAACAGCAGCCCCCGCCTTTGCTACATGTTTTTGCGCCAGTGGATCTGGATTGGCGGGATTGCGTCGGCCTTCAATTCGCGCCAAAATGGCCCCAAGCGTGATCCAAAACCACCACGCAGGGAGCTAAACACTATGAAATTCAAGCACTTTACAGCAATGGCTTTTGGCAGTGCATTTGCCCTGGCGGCCAGCGTGTCCATGGCCCAGGCCGAGAAGCTCGTGATTTCCAATTGGGATGGCTACATGCCCAAGGACATTGCCGAAAAGTTCAAGGCCGAGACCGGCATTGATCTCGAGATCGCCGTCCATGCCACCAACGAGGAAATCATGGGCAAGGTCACGGCCTCCGGCGGCGAGGGCTTTGACGTGCTTTTTGTGTCCTCGCCATTTGCCGAGGCCCTGCACAAGCTTGACCTCTTGGCCCCGATTGATCACGCCAAGATTCCAAATCTTGCCAACCTCTATCCAGAAGCGGATCAGTTGCAGCACGATCCAGGCAACACGTTCTCTGTACCCTATACCTGGGGAACCACCGGGCTTTGCTACCGCTCCGACCTGGTGAAGGCAGAGCCCACAAGCTGGAATGACCTTCTCACTCCCAGCGACGACCTCAAGGGCAAGATCACCATGCTGGCGACCGATCGCTGGCTGATGTCGGCAGGTTTCCTGGCCGATGGCATGTCCGTCAACACGGCCGACCAGGCCAGCCTCGACAAGGTGCGTGACCAGCTTGTTGCCGCCAAGAAGAACCTGTTGGCCTATGATGATACAACATTCTATTCGAAGCTCGTATCCGGCGAAGCCTCGATGGTCCAGGCCTGGGACGGCTGGTGCAACTACGGCATCGCCGAAAATGCCAAGATCAAATATGTGGTTCCCAAAGAAGGCTCGGACCTGTGGGTCGACACCATGGTGATCACCAAGTCATCCAAGAACCCGGATGCGGCGGCAAAGTTCATTGACTTCGTGCTGAAGGCCGACAACGGCAAGTGGGTGGTGGAAAACATCATGTACAAGACGCCCAACAAGGCCGGCATGGAAGCCATCGACAAATCCATGCTCACCACCTACCCCAACATGGCAATCGCCCCCGCCGACCTGCTCAAATACGAACAGCTGCGCGATCTTGGCGATGGCATGAAAGCCTTCTCGAAAACCGTTTCGGAAATCATGGCAGCAAAGTAACCTTTCCCCGCTCCGGCCTGTGCGCCTGACCGGCGGGCAGGCCGGGGCGAGGTTTATCACATGTCTCCACGTTTCATCTCATGGCTGCTTATGGCACCGGGCCTTCTGTGGCTGACGGCCCTGATGATCGTGCCGTGCCTGCTCATCTTTGTCCTCGCCTTCTTCGAGCGCGGCACCTACGGCGGGGTTGACTGGTCGGCGGCGACGCTGGAAAATTTCACCCGCGCCTTCGATCAGCTCTATTTCTCGATCTTTCTCGACAGCGCCCGCATTGCGCTCACGGCGACGGTGATTGCCCTGCTCATCGGTTATCCGGCGGCCTACGCCATCATGCGCGCCCCCGAGCGCTGGCAGACATCACTGCTGTTCCTCGCCATCCTGCCCTTCTGGACCAACTACCTCATCCGCACCTATGCCTGGATTGTGCTGCTCAATCCGGTCGGCCTGATCAACAGTGTCCTGATCAAAGGCGGCATCATTTCCCAGCCACTGCCGCTTCTCTACAATGAATTCGCCGTCATTCTGGGCCTTGTTTACAACTACACGCCCTTCGTCATTCTCGCGATCTACTCGGCCTTGCAGCGCCTTGATCCCAGCTATGCAGAAGCCTCGCGCGATCTGGGCGCCGGTGCCGTCACGACTTTCATCCGGATCACCCTGCCCCTCACGGTGGCGGGCGTGGCCGCAGGTGCGGTCTTCGTATTCGTCCTTTCCATCGGAAATTTCGTGACCCCCGATCTCCTCGGCGGCGGCAAGCTGCAGATGATCGGCAACCTGATCTATGACCAGTTCCTCACGGCACGCGACTGGCCCTTTGGCGCCACCCTGTCCGGACTGCTGATCGCCCTGATGATGATCGCCCTTTTCCTGCAGGCCGTAGCCGCGGGCCGCGCCAGGGGGGAACATGTCTAGGCTGCTCAATGTCCATCTCGGCGCGACCTTTGCAGTCCTCTACATCCCCATTGCCGTGCTGATCGCGCTCTCCTTCAACAAGGCGGGCTTGCCTACCGCCTGGTCGGGATTTTCCCTGGAATGGTATGGCAAGCTGGCAAACAATCCAAAGATTCTGGCCTCGGCCTGGAACTCGATTATTGTTGCAACGATTTCAACGCTCATTGCAACGGTTTTGGGAACATTGTTGGCGCTGGGCGTCGAGCGCGCCAAGCCATCCCCGGCTCGCGATGCCTTGTTGTTCGCACCAATGATCGTGCCGGACATTGTGCTGGCAATTGCCCTTCTCTCGTTCTTCACGCTGCTCAAGTTCACCCTCGGCCTGCACTCGATCATTCTCGCCCACGTGGTGTTCAACATCGCCTTCGTCTGCGCCGTGGTCCGCGCCCGGCTGAAGGGCTTTGACTGGTCGCTCACCGAGGTTTCACGCGATTTAGGTGCCGGGCACCTGGTGACATTCCAAAGGATCACCCTGCCCCTGATCCTGCCATCTGTCATCGCCGCAGCACTTCTGGCCTTCACGCTTTCAATTGACGAGTTCATCATCGCCTACTTCACGGCAGGCGCGGGGCAGTCATCCACCACCCTTCCCATGCAGATCTATTCGATGATCCGCTTCGGCGTTACCCCGGAAATCAATGCCATGGCCAGCATTGTCATGCTGGTGAGCTTTGCGCTGGTGTTCCTGGCCCAGCGCCTGAACCATGGCCGGATTCCCGGCGCATGATTAGCGCGACCGGGACTTGACCGGTTTCTTCTTGCTCTTGGTTGCGGCCACTTTGGCCTTCGCGACTTTCTTTGCAATTGGCTTCTTCCTAACCGGAGGCACCTTCACCTTCTTTGCCGGCTTCGGCTTCTTGGCAATTATCGCAGAAGGCGCCTGCTTCACCACGGATGCAAACTTGGTGAAGAACTGTTCGGCCAGCGATTGCGCCGTGGAATCGATCAGCCGCGACCCAAGCATGGCGATCTTGCCACCGACTTGAGCATCCACATCATATTCCATCAGGGTTTCTGCCGGGCCGTTCTCCGTCAGCTTCACCGTGGCGCCGCCGCTGGCAAAGCC
>JBAVOA010000336.1:0-7562 GCA_049691635.1 Aestuariivirga sp.
AGTGAGCAGATGCCATTTCGGGCTCTTCAACAGGAGGTAGATAAGCTTTTCAGTGACTTTACAGCGGGCCTTCCCATGGCTGGACGCTGGACTGAAAGCGGGCGCTTGTCCGTCCAGGTGGACGTTGCAGAAACCGAGAAGACGCTTGAGGTAACCGCCGAGTTGCCCGGCGTGAACGAGAAGGACATTGACGTGTCGTTGGCTGGCGACATGCTCACAATCAAGGCTGAGAAGAAGTCGGACAAAGAGGAAAAGTCCAAAGACTATCATCTCGTCGAAAGGTCCTATGGAATGTTCGAACGCAGCATGATGCTTCCGTTCAGGGCTGACTCCGCGAAGATCGAAGCGAAGTTTGACAAAGGTGTACTCAAGCTGATCGTCCAGAAGCCGGTCGAGGCACAAACCAAGACCCAGAAAATTGAAGTCAAGGCTGCGGCCTGATCTTCCTCTGCCGTTCCAAATGGGAAGGGCAATTTAGAAAAACCCTTCCCAATTCCAAATAAAAAGGGGCCCTCGTGAAGCAAAATCATACCGCTACGGTCGTTACCGATTTCAGCTGCAGCGGAAGATCTTGGAATGCCGTTTAAAACAATACTCGTCCTGTTGAACGATACGGACCACACGCCTCAGCTGCTTGATGCGGCTGCCGTGTTGACACGGAAGTTTGACACCCATCTCATAGGGCTTTTTGTTCTGCCGGCGGCAAAAATCTATTCTGACGTTGGCATGCTAGCGGTTCCTACCGTGTTTGAAGGCTATCGGGAGCGTTTTAAGTCAAGGCTCGAATACGTTCACGAGAAATTCGAAGCGCGGTTGACCCGAGACGGCATCAAGGGCGAATGGCGCGCCATTGATTCAGATTATCCGGATATCGCCGAGAGCGCGATCATGCACGCAATGGGCGCTGAACTGGTGATCACAAGCCAAATCGACTGCAGAAAAGGTGGACAGATCGAGCGAGATCTCGCGGCACGACTTATCCTTGAATCCGGCCGGCCGGTTCTAATCATCCCAAAGCACGGAAGATTTGCGCCAGAAGGAGAAGGCATTGCTGAGAAGGCAATTGTCGGTAACAATGGAACGCCGGAGAGCGCACGGACCCTGTTCGATGCCATTCCTTTGCTCAAGCTTGCGGAAGAAACGCGGCTCGTTTGGGTTGACCCTGAAAGGGAGCGCAGCCTGGCAGGCGACATCCCCGGGACTGAGGAAGCCGTGGTGTTGTCGCGCCATGACATCAGAATAGTTGCGGAAACGATAATGACGGAGGGACGAAATGCGGGTGAAATTCTCTTGATGCGCGCCAACGATCTGGGCGCCGATCTTCTGGTGGCGGGAGCCTATGCCAACTCCCGGACGCGTGAATTTGTCTTTGGCGGCGCAACTCGTTACATAATGGAACACGCGGGAATTCCCGTCTTGATGTCACACTGAAGGAATTGTACATGACACTCAGCAAGATCAGACTTGAAATGGCGCGGGGGCATGAATTTCCCCAGGGCAGCTCGCGCCATGGTTACGAGTTCGTGGCGCCGCTGGATAGCCGGGGACATATCGATGCAGAAACCTGGCGGAAGGACCGCAGCAAGTGCCGCGTCAAAAGATTTTGGGAGGGCAAAGACGATGAAATAGGCCATCTTGTCCATAAGCCGGGTGGTTCTTGGGCTTTTCATTATGATATTCACGGCGATACCAATGATGATGAGGCAGGTTACCGCTTTGGCGATCACGCCATGATAGCAGGTGAATACGTGTCAATTCGCGAACATGATGAGGATATGAACACATTTCGTGTCATTTCGGTTGTTCCTCTGGCCTAACCCGCTTGGGCCGATCCTCGTCAACAAGGATGCGACTGGCGGCGCCGTCGAGGTCGTCGAACTGGCCACTGCGCATGCTCCACAGGAACGCAGTCAGACCGACCGCCCCGAGCGCCAGCGCAACCGGAATCAAGATGAGAAGGATGGTCATGCCGCCTTCCTTTCGAAATGCGGGATATCAACTGGCAGCATAATTCTGGTCCGCGCGGGCGATCTCTTCGCCCGAAAACCAAAACCAAGCCGCAAAGAATTCGCAATGACGATGATAGATGACGTGGACATGGCAATTGCGGCCATCAGAGGTGAGGCAAAGCCCAACATCGCAAGCGGCACGGCAAAGATATTATAGCCCACTGCCAAGGCAAAATTCTGCACAGAGGTTTTCTGCGCGGCCACGGCAACATCCCTGGTGACAAGCACCGGCATCAAGCCGTCGCCCATGAAGACGCTGTCGGCAGCCGTACGGCCAATGTCGGTTGCCGATGATGGTGCCATTGATGTGTGTCCTGCCGCCAGGGCCGGCGCGTCATTCAAGCCGTCACCAACCATCAGCACTTTCCTGCCTTCCGCACGGAGAGCCAGCACGTGAGCCAGCTTTTGCTGAGGTGTAACACCGGCCTGCCAATGCCCGATGCCAAGGCGGGTCGCCACGCGGCGTACGGCAGGCTCACGGTCGCCGGAGAGAATTTCGACCTGCAGGCCGCGCGACGTCAATCCGGCAATGACTGAAACGGCATCAGGGCGCAATTCATCTTCAAAAGCAAAGATAACGGGTTCCTGTGAACCCTTGACCAGCAGGAATTCCGGTAGCCCCTGTTGCACATTCTCCGGCACACCGCACCAAAGCCTTGACCCCAGTTTAACGGGCATGCCCCCAATTTTCCCACGCAGTCCACGGCCAGGCAGTTCCTCAATATCATCAACCCTGGCTGCCACTACGCCGCGCTGGCGCGCTGCCTCGCAAACGGCACGTGACAGGGGGTGGCGGCTGGATTGCGCCAAGCCTGCCGCAATCGCCAGATCCTGCGCAGTAAAGTTGGCACTGCTGACCAGTTGCAGACTTCCCAATGTAAGCGTGCCTGTTTTGTCAAAGACAATGGTATCAACGCCACTCAGCTTCTCCAGCGCTGCGCCGTCCTTGATCATGACCCCGTTGCGAAACAGGATGCCGCTCGCCACGGTCTGCACCGCTGGCACCGCAAGTCCCAATGCACAAGGACAAGTAATGATGAGAACCGCAATCGCGGTCATCAGCGAAGTATGCCAGTCCCCGCCGGTCCACAGCAGCCAACCAGCCAACGTGAGGCCCGCCAGAACATGGACAGCCGGCGAATAGATGCGCGCCAGGCGATCAGCGATTTGCACGAAACGCGACCGGCCCTGCTCCGCCGAAGTCATAAGGCGGATGATTTCAGCCAGAAAGGTATCTGGTCCGGCAGCCGTCACATCAACAATGATCGGACCGGTGAGGTTCAACATGCCGGCATGCACAACCGCATTGGAGTACACGGGTTCAGGTGTACTTTCGCCGGTGACCAGGGAGCGGTCAATCTCGCTCATTCCCGAAACGACAATTCCGTCGGCAGCCAGACGTTCCCCGGCCGCGACAAGCATTCGCATTTGCGGCTGAAGCGCCGAAGCGGCCACAAGGTGCAAGGATCCATCCTTTTCCAGAATCATGACACTAGAGGTTGCCAGCGACAGAAGTTGTGAAACCGCCGAACGGGCGCGGGCGCGCATCAGGTGATCAAGATAGCGGCCGGTCAGCAAGAAAAAGAGCAGCGTTACGGAGGCATCGAAATAGGCCACTTCACCGTGATTGAATGTCTCATAGAGGCTCATCAACGCGGCGAGGCATACGGCCAGCGAAATTGGAACGTCCATGTTGAATTGACCGGAAGACAATGCCCTGACGGCACTTCTGAAAAAGGGACGTCCGGCATAGGCCACGGCGGGCAAGGCAATCCCCGCGGAAATCCAATGGAACAGGTCGCGGGTGCTACCTTCGGCACCCGACCAGACAGACACTGAGAACAGCATGATATTGGCGGCAGCAAAGCCTGATACGGCGACTGCGCGCAGCAGCGTCCGTCCTTGGGCATCATCGGCGCTCAAGCCCGAATGGGTTGGGTCGAAGGGACGTGAAACAAAACCCAGTTCGAGCAATTTCTCAGATATCCTGTTGGGATCAAAAACATCGTCGCACCACCGGGCCATCAACCTCTTGGCCGTCAAATTCACACGGAATTCAGTCAGACCCGCCACGCCTTCAAAGGCCTTTTCGATGGTAGTCATGTTCTCGGGAGTCGATAGGCCGGGGATCATGAGGTCAAGCTCGCGACTGCCATCTTCCCGGGTTGTAGTCCAGCTTTTCAGATCTCCTGCAAAGAGCTGAGAGCCGCCAAGTGCCAGATCAGGGGAACAACAGGTCATGGCTGCCTGAACCTCACTTCACAAAAATGCGCTGGACAAAACGCACCGGTTTGCGGTCTGGCCCTTCTACCGTCACATCGGCAATCCAAGCGCCACTAATAACCAGGGCACGGGAAATGTAGGTCGCGGTCCCGGAATCACTGAAATCAAGCTTCACATCACCCGTCTCGTTGGTGGGCCTCTGTAGAACGGCGCGCACATTCAGACCAGCTACGGGCTGGCCAGAACGATCAAGGACCAAAAGCGTCGTCGCGCTGCGGCTGACATTCAATTCCAGCTTCCATCCCACGGCCTGTTGCTGCCTGGCTATTTCTGCATCGTGATTGAAACTCTGGCTGGCAACATAGCTGTTCGCAACCACGAGCCCTGTCCAACTGGTGTTGGCCAATACAGCCATGGTGAGATTTACGGTAATGACGATGCCAAAGAATGTCACCATAATTACCGCCATATGCCACCCCTTAAAAGTGCGCGTCATGGATTTGGCTCCTTGGGTGGTGCATGAAAAATAGCAAGCTGTTTGCGGTTTTCCGGCGCCACTCCTGAAACTTCCTCAACCACAGTGAACGCAAACTCCGTTTGCACATCGCTCAGGGACTGTGGTGAAGCTGTGACATAAACCTTTACGGCGCGCAGTTTGTCAGCCTCCACATCGATCGCAATTTGCTGGGTGGCCTTCTCACTGGCGCCTACCATCGTCATGGAAGCTCCCGGAAATCGCTCAAGCCCAAGTACAAATTTCCTGGGACGCTGCTCCATATTCAAAATCTTGACAGTAAATCCATTGCGGATGCTTCCATCTGATAGCGTCACAAACTGCGGGTTACGATCATTTTGAACCGTAATGTCGAGGCGGTCACGATGCAAAATCGCATAAAGCATTGCAAGTCCTACTGCCGCAAATACCGCAACATAGACAAATGTGCGAGGGCGCAGGAATGAACGCCAACCGACAACTGCCGGAAGCCCCGCTTTTTGAGCATCATAAGTCCGCAATGTGGAATAGGATATAAGCCCTTTGGGCAGACCTATCTTGTCCATCACGTTGTCACAAGCATCGATACACAATGCACAGGTTATGCATTCAAGCTGCTGGCCGTCGCGGATGTCAATCCCTGCCGGGCACACGGCCACGCAAGCATTGCAGTCGACACAATCACCAATTTTTTCCCCCGTCGCTTCCATCTTTTTTCTGTGGCGCGAACGAGGTTCACCGCGCCAATCATTATAGGTGACAACCAGCGAGTCTTCGTCAAGCATGGCCGCCTGAATACGCGGCCAGGGGCACATGTAAGTGCACACCTGTTCCCGCAGGTAGCCAGCGAAAACGAATGTGGTGGCGGTAAGAACCGCGACAGTCACGTAGGCTACAGCGGGAGCCTGCAGGGTGAAGAACTGGGCGGCCAAAGTCGGTGCGTCGGCAAAGTAGAATATCCAGGCTCCGCCGGTAGCTATGGCAATCAAAAGCCACAGAATATTCTTGGACACGCGCTTCCAGAGCTTGCCGACGGTCCATGGCGCGGCATCCAACTTTATGCGGGCGTTGCGGTCTCCTTCTATCCAGCGTTCAACCACGAGAAACAGGTCTGTCCACACTGTCTGGGGACAGGTATACCCGCACCAGGCCCGGCCAACGGTTGAGGTAATCAGGAACAGGCCAATTCCCGCCATGATCAGCAGGCCCGCCACATAGTAGAATTCCTGTGGCCAAATCTCGATAAAGAAGAAGTAGAACCGGCGATGTGCGATATCCACCAAAACGGCCTGATCTGGCGCGTAGCCGCCACGATCCCAGCGCAACCATGGGATGATATAGTAGATGCCAAGGGTAACGGCCATTACCAGCCATTTCAGATTGCGGAAATATCCTGCACCCCGCTTCGAATGGATTTTTATACGCGCAGCATAAAGCGAACGCCGCGCCGCACTGTTGTGCGGTACGGCGTCGATTTGCTCAACGGTGTTGATGATTTCCGTCATTCTACGGTGTCGACAATTCGCCGCCACCCAAGGAGTGAACGTAGATCGCCAACTGCTTGATGGTTGCTTCTGGCAGTCGTGCACTCCAAGCCGGCATGACGCCCTGTTTGGGCCGACTGAGTTGGGCTATAATGTTGGCCTTGTCACTCACATAGAGCGTTACGGCATCATTGAGGCGCGGGCCGCCAAATTCCTTCAACCCCTGGCCAACGTCACCATGACAGGCCACGCAGTTTTCGGAATAGACAGTAGCACCCCTGGCAGCCGCAGTTGCATCATTTTCCTTGCCCGAGATCTTCAGGACAAACTCAGCGACATCATCAATCTGTTCTGGTGTCAGAATTTTGTCAGCGCCGAAGGATGGCATGAGCGATTGACGCGTATTAGGGTCATTGGTGAACCGAATGCCATGTTGCAGCGTGGTATGGATTTGGTCAAGTGTTCCACCCCATAGCCAGTCGTCGTCATTCAGATTTGGAAAGCCCTTGCCCCCCGCTGCGCCCGAACCGTGACATTGCACACAATTGACGCGGAAAGCTGCACTTCCACCGGCCGTGGCAAACTGGAGAAGTTCCGGGTCTTTTCTGATATCCTCAAGGGGTAACGTCTGGATTTTTTCCAATTGTTGTGCTTGGGCCGTCCGTGCCGCAGCTACGTCCTGGACAAGATCGGCACGGCTGGAATAACCAAGCAGGCCAGGCGTTGCCCCTCTGATCAGTGGCCACGCAGGATATGCAATCGCATATCCCAGAGCAAAAACGATACATGCGTAGAAAGTCAGTATCCACCAGCGCGGCATGGGCGTATCGAGTTCGCGAATGCCGTCCCACTCATGGCCAGTCGTTTCCGTACCGGAGATTTCGTCTTTTTCGCGCAGTGTCATGTTCAATTAAACCTCGCCGTCATCTTCGAGTGGAATGCGGGCAGCGTGCTTGTATTGTGCGGATGACCCCGCCCGAAAAACGAAGGCGACGACCACGGCGAAAATCAGAAACAATGCCAGCAGCGCCCAGCTATCGGCAAAATGGCGCATGATATCGTAAGTGCTCATCGTTTCACCTTGATTCCGTTTCAGCTTTGAAAGTTGAGAAATCGACAAGCGTTCCCAACATCTGAAGATAGGCAATAAGCGCGTCCATTTCCGTGAGTTTATAGGGTTGGCCGTCAAAGTCCCGCGCCTGCGATTTGGGATAGCGTTTCAGCAGATCCTCCGCGCCGTTACCGGAATCGCTGGCCTGCGCCGCGAGATCGGCTTGCGCCGCCGCGATCATGTCATCCGAATAGGGAACACCAACTAGCTGGTTCGCCCGTAAATGATCGGCAATATATCTC